>NZ_FRDI01000008.1:17447-103954 GCF_900143255.1 Desulfovibrio litoralis DSM 11393 | reverse complement strand
TTTTTTATGCTTCTCCAAAAACTATCCTTGATACGCAGTTGCTTGCTGCCACAATGCGGGCAAACAGCCTGTCCCATCCAAGAAACTTGTAATACCACGGGTTTGGCGGAAACAACATTTTCTATTGTAAATTCTGGCAAACCGATTAGAATTCTTTCCACAGGGCGATCTCCTTTCTTTGGTCGGAATCGCGTTTTGCCCTGTTAGGCATACCGCTTTATGGCAGTATGTCTTTTTTATTAGATTTTTTCTACCTGCCCCCGTCTTTGAGGGAGAGCCCATAAACCCGACGTTGTATCAACTTCATTTTCTGGTGAAAGCCTTCTGTTATTCCATTATTTTTCACGAAAATGATGTCCTTGCGATAAATTTCTTTTAACAGAATGAACAATAATGACAAATATCTATAGCTATGATATACGCCTGTTATACTTTTATTAAAATGACGAGCATAAATAAATGTTAAAATCTTTGTTGGCGATTAGTCTTGGTGCATCTTTAGGGGCGAGTTTGCGTTGGTTATTGAGTCTTTGGCTTAATGGCTTTTTAATGTATATTCCTTTGGGAACTTTGTCTGCTAATTTAATAGGCGGTTATTTAATAGGTATCTTTTTTGGAGTGTTTTCAACCTTCTCTGAACTTTCCCCTGAGCTTCGTTTATTTATTATTACCGGATTTTTAGGTGCGTTAACAACTTTTTCGGCGTTTTCGTTAGAGACAAGTTTGTTATTAAAAGATGCACGTATGTTTTGGGCATTATGTACAATCGCTTTAAATGTTTGCGGTTCTTTATTGATGACTTTTTTAGGTTTTGGAACTTATAATTTGTTAAAAAACTTTTATTCTTAGTTGTTGTATATTATTTTTATATATTAGTATCTTATTGAGATTATTGTTAATAGTTGGAGTGTTTAATGTACGAAGAAGAGCGTAAGCATGAAACGAGTAAGGCGGCCTCAGCCTCTGTTTTAGCGGCGTTATTTTTAACCGGTCTTAAGCTTGTTGTTGGTCTTTCTACAAATAGCTTGGGTATTTTATCAGAAGCTTTGCATAGCTCTCTTGACTTAGTTGCCGCCGGTTTGACTCTTTTTGCCGTACGTTATGCTTCGAATCCGGCTGATTCAAAACACCCCTACGGACATGGTAAAATAGAAAATTTATCCGCCTTTGTTGAGGCGTTATTGTTGCTTGTTACCTGTATTTGGATTGTCTACGAGTCTATTAATCGCTTGTTTTTCAACCCTGTTTTGGTAGAGGCTTCACTCTGGGGTTTAGGGATAATGGCTGTTTCTATCGTTGTTGATATTTCTCGTGCCAGAATGTTAATGCGAGTAGCCAAAAAGCATAAAAGTCAGGCTTTAGAGGCCGATGCTTTACATTTTTATACGGATATATGGTCATCAGCCGTTGTTATCGTGGGTTTATTGGCGTTATATTTGGCTTCGTTTTTCCCCGAGGGTTCTGTTTTAAGAATCTTGTTTGAGCGTGCTGATGCCTTGGCGGCCTTAGGCGTTGCCGCTATTGTTATTAATGTAAGTTTTAAGCTTGCGGTGAGAGCTGTTAATATTTTGTTGGACGCAGGCGATGTTGAGCTTGAAAAAACAATGACAGAACTTGTTAAAGCTATTCCCGGTGTATATTCAATTGAGCGTTTACGTTTAAGACACAGCGGGTCTAAGGTTTTTGCGGACTTGGCTGTTGTTTTAAAAACGGCTGTTTTGCTTGAACAAACTGATGAAATTCGTCAAAAGATTAACCTTGAAATGGCTAAACTTGATTCAACTATTGAAATTACCATTGAGTTTTTACCCTTTCCTATAGAGCAACTTGATCATATCTCAAAGGTTAAAAGAATTGCTTCGGTTTATGGCTTAGAGGTGCATGCGATTAAGTTTTCGGAGTTTGAAACAGAAAGTGGTGGGGCGTTAAAAGAACTTTTACAGCTTCATGTAGAAGTTGAACCTAATGAAACTTTATTGAATGCACATAATTTAGTGAATAAATTTGAAAAAGATCTAAGAAAAGAACTTTCTAATATAACTATAATTTCGCATCTTGAACCAAGAGAGCAAAAACATCTTGCGGCTTATTCCGTAAATAAAGAAGAACTTAGCACTCGTAAAAATGTTATTGAAGATGCAATATTAGGCGAAGAGAAAATTTTTGATGTACATAAAGTTTTATTTAGAGAATCGCAGGACGGAAAACAATTAAGTTTTCATTGTCATATGCCACCTGATTTATCTGTGAGAGATGCTCATGAAATCTCTTCGAGAGTGCAGGCAAAACTTTATAAAACGATGCCTGATTTAGACTTGGTTATTATTCATACAGAACCAAAGCTGTAAAACTATTTTTCTAAAATTACGACTACAACACACATTGTCTTTTCGTGGCTTATAGAAATAAAGCTATTGGTGGCACCAAGTTCATCAAAGCGTTTTTTTGCTTGATTATGCAATATTAAAAGCGGTGCTCCGTTACTTTCTTTTTTTACTTCAATATCTTGCAGGTGGATATCTTGGCTAAACCCTGTGCCAAGGGCTTTTACGGCTGCCTCTTTGGCGGCGAAGCGAGAGGCTAAAAAAGTTGGAATTTGTTCCGGGTTATGAGGCAGGTTTTTTAATTCTTCCGAATGAAGAATGCGGTCGGAAAAAGACCGCCCGAAACGCTCATAAGAACGTTTCAGACGGTTAATATCAACTATATCTATTCCTAAACCTATAATCATTGTGGCTTAGTTAGCCTGATGAGTTGCGGTTAGGTTAAGACTACTAATGGTTTCAGGTGTTGGAGGGGTTTGGAACACGGTAAATGGAATAGGTTCTTTGGGGTTAATTTTAAAGGTAATTTGACCAAAGTTAGCAATAAAGCTGTTTATCGGGTCTTTTAAACCTGTTAAGTTAAAAGAAGCTAAACCTTGTGCAACTTGTTCTTCCATCATTTTTTGTTGAGTTGCGATTGCTTCATCAGTTAAGCTTGGGTTCAATGCTTTTGCTGCTTTAATGAGCATTTCTCTAACTTGCGTTTTGACATCAAAAGTAAATGATGCTGAGACTAAGCTTAAGTTATCGCCGTCGGACAATTTTTGTAGAATGGCTAACATGTTGCCATTATTATCTTTATCATTGTCTAACGCCACTCTGATGAAATCAGTTAACCCGGTGAAATAATCTTTGTAATATTGTTTTAAGTCAGTAGAGTTTATTTGATATTCAGTTGTAACTCCGACAAGTTCGTTCATGTTGATCTTGTAATTTTTTACATTCATTGTGTTTTTTACAAAATCAAGCTCGGTTTCCAGTGTCAAATTAAATACGGCATCTTTAAGTTTATTTTCAGTAAAGATGGCTTGTACAGGCGGAGGAAGCATCATTTTATCAGTCGCATTATGGATAGTTGCGTCTTTTATGTTCGCTGTTCCGGTTATTTTTTTATCTTTTATATTGCTATCGAAATTAATGTTGGCGATAGAAAGGAGTTTGTCGTTTCCTTTAGTAAGGCTGACGTTTTTAAAATCAAACTTTTGGCTTCCGTCAACAAGAAAGTTATCTACGTTTGATAAATATCTGAAACCGGCAATCACTGGCATGTTTGTGGTTTCTATACTTTCAACGTTGAAAGAATCTCCGGTAGTTATAGAAAAGAAAAAGTTCTTGATTGTGAAAGATTCTGCAATATTGTTCTTTACATTTTTGAATTCAAAACGCTCAAGTTTGGCTATATCTTTGCCTTCACTAAATTCAAAACCTGCAAACAACAGGTTTTCATAGCTGAAGTTTTCGCTTAAAATTTCTATTTGTTCAATAATTCCAACGATATTCTCTTGGCTTTTTGCGACAATCATTTGTTGGAAAGCCGGCATGGCAACAGCAAGATTAAGTTGTGGCTTAGCAAGGAAAAATTCTTTGAGCTTTAAAGACGTGGCGGTGTTTGTTGCCGATAAACCGGTAACTCTGACAGATTTGAGATCTTCAATAACAAAAGAATCAGAAAAGGTTTTATTTAGTTCAAGGTTAATATTTTCAATTTTGAAAGTAGGATTGTTAGGATTACTAGGGTTAGCCGGAACTTCAATGTTGCTTAAGCTTATAGACTTATTAAACATGGAATATTTAACGTCGCCAACGGTAATGGTTTCGTTTGGTGCAGTTTGTTTAAAACCGGCAATAAAGGCTTGACGCAAGGAGTCTTCCGTGCGTTTTTCAACTGTGCTTACGCCAAAGTAAGCAACAGCCATAACAGCAAAAATTGCTATTATAAAAATGTGTTGTTTTTTCATTCTGATCCCTCGTATGAATTTTATAGTATAATTTTGATAAATTATTTTATCCTTTTAGTATTATCAAAAAAAAATGTTTAACGCAAGATTTTTGTTTTTTATGCTGCGAATTAGAGGCTATTGCACAATAGTCTCTAAGTGGCTTCCGTTAGGACGACACTCCCCAAAACACAAATAAGAAAAATTTAATTTTCCTATAAAACGAGTGTTTTTTGTGGCTTAAGACGTTTTATGTTATGGTATACAGAGCATAAAACGATGATAAAAGCACGCAAAACAGAGTTTTGCAATGGTCTTAATTTTGTTTTATTCAAGAAAATCTTTGGGTCTGGCTTGCATGTTTTGACTTTTATTAATATAATAAATAAAATAGAATTGTTTGTTTTTTTATTTATAAAAAATATAAAAATCTGGAGTATATAATGCGTGTTTGTATAGTGGGAACAGGTTATGTGGGTTTAGTGAGTGCGGCTTGTTTTGCTGAAATGGGTAATGATGTTGTTTGTGTTGATGTAAACCCCAAGGTTGTAGAAAAATTAAAAAATGGTGAAGTTCATATTTATGAGCCGGGTTTAGAAAAGTTAGTCCAACAAAATTTTAAAGATGGGCGTTTGGTTTTTACCACAAAACTAACAGAAGGCTTATCAAACTCAGAACTTGTATTTATTTGTGTAGGCACGCCGTCCGGTGATGATGGTTCTTGTGATTTATCATACGTTGAAGCCGTAGCCAAAGAAATTGGTAGTCAAATGCAAAAACCTTTAGTTATTGTTGATAAATCAACAGTACCGGTAGGAACAGCCGACTTTGTGCGTGAGCTGATTGCCGCTGAGTTAAAAAAACGTAAGGTTGATATTGATTTTGATGTCGTTTCTAACCCTGAATTTTTAAAAGAGGGCGACGCTGTTCAAGACTTTATGAAGCCTGATAGAGTAATTGTCGGAACAAGTAGCGAAAAGAGTGCTAGTTTATTAAAAGAGCTTTATGCACCTTTTGCACGCAGTCGTGATAAATTAATCGTAATGAGTGTACGCAGTGCTGAAATGACTAAATATGCAGCGAACTGCATGCTCGCAACAAAAATATCTTTTATTAATGAAATCGCTAATTTGTGTGAACAAGTTGGGGCGGATGTTAGAGATGTGCGTACCGGAATTGGGGCGGATCATCGTATTGGTTATCACTTTATTTATCCCGGTCTTGGTTATGGTGGTTCTTGTTTTCCTAAAGATGTTAAGGCGCTTATTCATACAGCCCGCAAATATAACTTTGCTCCTGAATTATTAGAAGCGGTTGATAACGTTAATAATCGCCAAAAAGTGCGTATGGCTGAGCGTATTAGAGCTTATTTTGACAAAATGACTAAATCAGAAAATAGCGTCCATGGAAAAACCCTTGCTTTATGGGGCTTGGCTTTTAAAGCGAATACTGATGATATGCGAGATGCCGCTTCTTTAAGTATTATTCAAGATTTAACAAAACATGGCATGAAGATTCAAGCCTTTGACCCTGTGGCTCATAATAACGCACGTAACATCTTAAAAAATAATCCTTTAGTTAGCATTATGGATAATCAATATGATGTGTTGAAAAATGCAGACGCTCTCTTGGTCGTTACAGAATGGAATCAATTCAGAACCCCTGACTTTAAACGCATAAAAGAAAGCTTGAAAAATCCATTGATTTTTGATGGGCGTAATTTATATTCTGATGCGACTTTAAAAGAACTTGGCTTTACTTATCTGAGCGTAGGAAAGGCTTAACGAGGCATGGCTTGTGCTAAGTAAAATAATGCTTAGTTATAAGTTAAGATGAATTGTAAATAGAACTTTGTTATAAATAAGTATTTAATGTAATATTTAATAGGCTAGGTAGATAAAATGAAAGCACAAGCTCAAACAATCCAAAATGATATTATTGCTTTGTTTGAAAAAGCATGGCGAGAATGCTTATCAGATATTGAGCAATATAAACTTGAATCTTTTATTGCTCAATATATCAAAAAGATAGATCCAGCTAAAGGAAATGCCTATCATGCCTCTTATTATGCTTTATTGGGGCAAATAAAAAAAGCCCAAGAATGTTATGAAACTGCGATACGCTTAAACCCCAATGATGCCGAAGTATATTATAATTATGCAGTCTTTTTTCGCAACACAGGAGAGCTTGAGAAAGCTATAAGATATGCACTTAAGGCAATATCTCTTGATGGAGTGAGAGTTTCTTATATTGTGAAGGCAATTGAATATGCCTTTTTAGCAGAAGATAAAGTTTTGTTAAAGCAACTAAGCAAACAATATGAAAAAATTACAGGCAAAAGTTTTGATTTTAGCGGGTTCAATGCAGGCAAAGAAGAAACTATAAAAGAAGATAAAGAACTAGATTTATATGCTACCTCTTCTTCTGCTCTAAGAGATTGGGGAAAAACTGAAGAGGAGACAGCATGGGACAAATAAATACACCCCAATATGTTTCAGGTGATGTTGTTTTTGTTCCTTTTGATTATTCTGATTTAAGTCAGAGTAAAGTTCGCCCTGTAGTAATTATAAAGGCTCTTGCGAATAACGATTTTTTGGTTGCAATGATAACTAGCAAAGGTCTTTGTGATCCATATATTTATGCACTTGATATGAACAACCAAAGAAGAGCTGGTTTACCTCGAGAATCTGTAATTCGTTATTCTCGTTTATTTGTTGTAAACGAAACGAGAATTAGAAATAAAACAGGCCGTGTCCCAGACGAACTTTTAACAAGCTTAAAAGAAAAAATAGCAGACTTTATAAAAAAATAAAGCCTGCTATTTAATTTTACATGAAAAAATAAAACACTAAACAATTAAATTATAACCCATGACCAATACAACACAAGCACAACAAAGAATGCAAGAATTACAGGCGAGTTTAAGGCATCACAACTGGCTTTATCATACTCAAGATACCCCTGAGATTAGCGACTACGAATACGACAAGCTGTTTAAAGAATTGCAAAGTCTGGAAGAACAATACCCTCTTTTAAAAGACCCAAACTCCATAACTTCAAGGGTGGGCGGGGCTTTATTAAATATCGAAAGCAAAGCTCATACCTTGTCTATGTATAGTTTAGACAATGCTTTTAGCGAACCGGAATGGAACGAATTTATACAAAAAATATTACGTTTTAGCCCGGCTTTAACCAAAAATGACTTGATGTTTTGGACAGACCCCAAAATGGACGGGCTTGCTATTGAGCTTATTTATGAAAAGGGTGTGTTTGTTTCGGCTTTGACTCGAGGCGACGGTGAAGTAGGCGAGCTGGTTACGGCAAATATTCGCACAATTAAAAATATTCCGTTAAAGCTACACACTAAAACAAAAAATGGAACACAACTCGAAGTTCCTGATTTATTGGAAGTGCGTGGAGAAGTTGTTATTAACAAGGCTGATTTTGAAAAACTCAATCAAACCCAAGCAGGGCGTGGAGATAAAATTTTTGCCAATCCACGCAATGCCGCCGCGGGTTCTGTGCGTCAGCTTGACCCAAAAATAGCCAGTCAACGCCCTTTAAGATTTTTTGCTTATGGTGTTGGGGCGGTGAAATTAAATAATGCTGAACAAACACAAAATACAGATTTTTCAGCCAGTAATATTTGGTCTACTCAAGCGGAAATGATGCACGCTTTAGCGGCTTTTGGCTTTGCCCTGCCTTCTATTGTGCGTCTTTGTGAAACGCCTGAGGCTGTTTGGAACTTTTATAAAGAATTAGAGACAGCGAGAGATAGTTTACCTTTTGAAATTGATGGAGTTGTCGCAAAAATAAATAGTTTAGCCTTACAAAAAAAGCTTGGTTTTACTGCTCGGGCTCCACGTTTTGCTTTGGCGTTAAAATTTCCTGCTTATCAAGCTCAAACTCGCTTGTTAGATATTGAAATTCAAATCGGACGCACAGGTGCTTTAACGCCTGTTGCTGTTTTAGAGCCGGTTGCTTTAGCTGGAGTAACCGTTACCAATGCTACTTTACATAATGAAGATATGATTAAATCAAAAGACTTACGCATTGGTGATTTAGTGGTTATTCAAAGAGCTGGCGACGTTATTCCCGAAGTTTTACGCCCGATTTTAGAAGCTAGACCAGCCGAAGGTTTAGCCCCTTTTGACTTTCCGCATGTCTGCCCAAGTTGTGGAGAACCTGCTAAAAGAGAAGAGGGCGAAGCGGCTTGGCGTTGTGTTAACAGTCTTTGTCCTGCTATTTTAAAACAGTCGCTTATTCATTTTGTTTCTAAAGCGGGCTTAGATATTGTAGGTTTAGGTCAGCGTTGGGTGGAGATTTTGATTGATAAAAAATTAGTTCAAAGCCCTGCTGATTTCTTTCGTTTAGAAAAAATAGATTTGTTAAGCATAGAGCGTATGGGTAGTAAGTCTGCGGATAATCTATTAAAAGCTTTGGAAGAAGCAAAGATAAACGCTAGTTTAAGCGGTTTAATCAGTGCGTTAGGCATTCGCCACGTTGGAGCAGAAACCGCAAAGCTTTTGGCGGATTATTTTCGTAGTTTGGAGAATATACAAAATGCGTCTTTTGAAGAACTGCAAAATATTAACGGTATTGGTGAAGAAGTCGCAAAATCGATTTGTACTTATTTCTCTGACCCGATTAATTTAAGAGTTTTAAAAGAATTACAAGAACTGGGCTTGAACCCGATTGAAAAAGACACAAAGCCTTTAACTTTAAACACTGCCCACCCTTTATTTAATAAAACAATATTATTTACAGGTTCTTTAACGATTCCTCGCTCAGAGGCGGAAGAAAAAGCAAAAGCATATGGGGCAAAAATAGCCTCAAGCGTAAGTAAAAATCTCAATTATTTAGTTGTTGGAGAAAAAGCCGGTTCAAAACTAAAAAAAGCAGAGGAATTAGGGCTTGCAATATTGAATGAAACGGAGTTTAATGCATTATTGATTCAATAGTTGACAAGCTATAACCCTTAAGGAGTTTACAATGAAATCAAAAGTATATTTTTCTGATGCAAGGTCAAGAGATTTTAAAGAAAGTAAAATTAATAAAATAAAGAAGTTATTAAAAAAAATAGGTCTTAAAAACATAATAGAAAAAGACGCTTTAACAGCGGTAAAAGTGCATTTTGGCGAACGTGGAAATGATACTTTTATGAACCCTGTTTTTGTGCGTTCTATTGTTGATGAAATAAAATCTTTAGGTGGAAAGCCTTTTGTTACTGATACCAATACCTTATATAAAGGAAGTCGTCATAATGCGGTTGACCATTTAATGACCGCTTTGGAACATGGTTTTGGCTTTGCTACTATTAACGCCCCGATTATTATTGCTGATGGTTTAAAAGGCGGTAACTTTATAGAATGCCCGATTAAAGGCAAGCATTTTAAAAAAGTTAAAATTGCCGAAGCTATCCACGCCGCAAACGCCATGGTTGTTTTATCGCATTTTAAAGGTCATCAACTCGCCGGTTTTGGCGGAGCGATAAAAAACTTAGCGATGGGTTGTGCACCGGGGCAGGGAAAAAAAGAACAACACGCTTCTCGCTTTCATACTAAAATAGAAAACTGTACCGCCTGTGGAATGTGTATTGCTCATTGTCCCGAAGATGCAATTAGTTTTGTGCATAAAGAAATATTAAATCCTAAAGCCATTGTTACTAAGAAAGAAAATGAAAAACCCAAAGCGAGCATAAATAAAGATAAATGTATTGGTTGCGGCGAGTGTTTAACTGTTTGTAAATATGACGCTATTGCTATTGATTTTGGTACGGAAATGATACCTTTTAATGAGCGTATGGCGGAATATGCCTATGGTGTTACCAGAGATAAATCAACTAAAGATAACGAAACAAAAATAATTTATATAAACCTTTTGTTAAATATTACGCCTGATTGTGATTGTGCGTCTTGGAGTGATGCTCCAATGGTGCCAGACCTTGGGATTATGGCGTCTCTTGACCCGGTAGCCTTAGACAAGGCGTGTTTTGATATGGTTAACGCCCAACAAGGAATTTCTCATTCGCACTTGCAAAAAAACTATGCTCCGGGTGAAGATAAGTTTAAAGGTGTTTGGGATTATACTGTTGGTGAAATTCAATTAAGTTATGCTGAAAAATTAGGAATGGGGAGTTTAGAATATGAAATTGTTAAAATCTAAGTTAAAATCTTTGTTTTTTGTTACCAAGCTCGGTTTTGTCTTGCTTTTGTCGTGTGTTTTTTTACCAAATATTGTTTTGGCACAATTTGCCGACGATTCGACTGTTATTGCTTATATGATTGAAATGTATCGCAAAGGCGGTGTTGGTTGTGATGGTTCTAAACATAATAATCTTAGTCCGTTAACGATTTCAGAGCCATTAAAAAAAGCTGCGGAACAAACCATTAGCGGAAAAGATTTAAAAGTGGCGATTAGTGAACAAGGTTTAACTAGCGTAACGACTATGTTATATACTATTCCCAAACTTCCGCCCAAGCAGGCTTTTGAGGCAATAAAAGCTCAAGATTGCAATAGTTTAATGGGAAATTTTAACAACATTGGCGTATTTGACAATGGCGACCGCATAGTTGTTGTTTTGGCTGATGTGCATGCTGCGTCCAGACCCGGTGATGATGTGCCTGTTGATATAAAAGATACAGACCGCTGGCAGATGATGCAACAAAACAAAACGGAACAAGCTCCGCCGATTGTGCCGGTTAAGCCTTATGCGGGTTCTAATATTAAGTCTGTTCCTTTAACGGAACCCGAACCTGTGCAAACTGCTCAAAATCTCCAAACGCCTCCAATAGCGAAGACAATGGAGCAGGCGAAGGGGAGCGGAAATATTGCGGGTCAAGAAACAACGGTGGTTTATCAAGGTCCTGATGGAAAACAGGTAGTCTTGGGAACAATGCCGTCTTCTCAAGTTAATTCGAATAATTTGCCGGTGAATACGGCGAATGATGCTAATAAGTTGGTTGGAAACATGGCGGGTACTGTGCAAACTAACGCTAATACAGTGCCTGTTCAAATCGTTGGTAGTTCGGGTGTGGTAGTTCCTATAAATAATCAAGTAAATCAGCCAGTAAATAAATCTGTGAATACCCCTGTGAATAATCAGGTTGTTACGCCAGTTCCAGTGCCACAAGCTGCTAGTCGTTATGTTGCGTTAAGCGGAGAACCCTTGTTATTGCTTGATTTGCTTAATGATGCACGTTCTAAACCAAGACAGTGTGGCTCAAAACAAATGCCTGCCGTGCCTGCTTTAAGACCGAATTCCGCTTTAACGAATGCGGCTATAAAACACGTACAAAACATGGCACAAAACAACTTTTTTGGCGAGCGTAGCCCTGATGGTGTTGGGGCTGATGCGAGAATTAGTGCCGAAGGTTTTAGATGGACAAAAATAGAAGAATTATTGGCAAAAGGGCAGTTTAACGCTCAAGCCACCTTTAATACTTGGATAAATAATCCGTTTAATTGTGAAAAAATCATGTCGCCGTCTTTTGATAGTGCGGGGATAGCCTTTGAACCAAACGGTGGTAAAATTTGGGTCTTGGACTTAGTTAAAGGCAAGTAGTTTTTTGGTCTGATAAATAAGGTCTTATAATAAAAGGCATTGATTATGACGCAAACACCAGATGATAATAATGGAACTCCGAGCGGTAATAGAACTTTTATTACCGCTTTGGAGGGGTTTTATGAGGCGATAAAAAAAATAAAAAGAGAAAAAAATAACCCTAAATCTAAATTGGCGATAGTGGATAGTGTATATTCTGTTATTAGTGAATATATTGTTTTTTACTTTGGTACTTCGGATTGGAGTCTTATTTCTCTTGTAGAAAATGCGATTAATAATAAATCTAGCCTTCTAGATGATGATTTAATATTTTCTAGTGATGAACTAAAAATTATTGTTGATAATATTCAAAACGCAACTTCATCTATAAACAGTTGTTTTGATAATCATCCTTATATTAAGAATATCCTTGCACATTTAGAATTATTAATTAAGTCTAAGGAATTATTCCGAACGCTTGTTCCGTTGTGGTCTATGTTGAAGAATCAGCATATTCAAGACTATCAAGTGAACGGTAAAGAAATCAAGGTTCTTTATCCTTGGATAATGTCAGGTGATTTTTCTCTTTTTAATATCAATACTGAGCTAAGTGATTTTGAAAAAGCTACATCAAATTTAGAGAAACAACGACAGAGTATAAAATTTTTTCTTGATAAAATTTTGTCTCAAGACAATTTAACCTTAGAAGAACAAAATACATTAAATTCTTTACTTTATTTATATGGCAAGGAACTTCAAATCTTTAAAATGGAACAACAAGTTAAAGGATTTGAAACAAGAATTTCGAAAGCTATCAACACTGGTGAAGAAAAAGTTTCAAAAGTCATAAATACTGCTGAAAAAAGAGTTATTAATATTGTATATGCTAGTAATTTTGATGAACTAGCTGAAAAGTTTGATGTGCCTAATAAATGGTGGTTGCGAACAGCGGTTGTGTTGTTTTTAATGACTATTGTGATATTATTTACAATAATTTCACCTAATATCAGTATTGTTGATTATATAAAAAAAGCACTTGATGGAATAGCTCCTGGTTTGAATTCTCCATCTGTACCCAAAGATAGTTTTGATATTTTTTCTTTTCTTATCTTTATTGCTCCACGTATGTTATTTTTCTTTCTGCTTATTTCTGCTATGCTTTGGTGTGGAAAAATGTATAAAGTTGGTAGAAATATCCAAGAAAATTATTATCGTTTAGCAACAGCACTTGCAAATTGTATTGAAATCATGAAAAATATTGATGATAAAAGTGATTTACGCCAAAACTTAATTCTAAAAATGACTGACTCCATGTTACAACTCCCAGATAATGGTTATATCAACAGTAAAAATTCTAATGATATTTTGGCAATACAACAAGAAATGTTAAAAACAATGGCGACTATGGCTAGTATGGCTAGTAGTTTAAAATCCACCATAAACCCTACAAAATAACAAAAACTTTAACCAAACCCCAAATATAAAAGGATAACCACATGAAAGTATTATTAATTAACGGTAGCCCAAGATCAAAAGGCAATACCGCTTTAGCCTTAAATACAGTTGGAGCGGAGCTTAACGCCGCCGGCATTCAAACCGAAATGTTACAAATCGGGACAAAGCCTGTTAGTGGCTGTATTCACTGCGGAACTTGTAGAAAAAAACAAAACATGAAATGTGCGATTGATACTGATATTGTGAATAGCAGTATTCCTTTATTAGCCGAAGCGGACGGCATAGTTTTAGGTTCGCCCGTGCATTTTGCGAACATGAGCGGAAATATGAAAGGCTTTTTAGACCGTGTGTTTTATGTCTCCGCTGTTAATGGCGGTTTATTAAGACACAAGGTCGGGGCTTCTGTGGCTGCTGTGCGTCGTGCGGGCGGTATTCATGTTGTTGATCAGCTCAACAAATATCTACAATATAACGAAATGCTTATGCCAAATTCTAACTATTGGACTTTAACATACGGCATGAACCCCGGCGAAGTAGAACAAGACCTCGAAGGTATGCAAGTTATGCGTATGTTAGGAAAAAACATGGCGTGGCTTTTAAAACTTGTCGAAAACGGAAAGGGCGTGGTTACTCCTCCGGCTCGTGAAGATAAAGTTTATATGAATTTTATTCGTTAATATCTTGAAATAATATGTAAAATGCTAAGCTTGTTTTAAAATGAGTTTAGCATTTTTTATAACTTGATAACAAAAGAAAAATCTAAAAACCTCAATTTCTCGCTAGTGTATTTTTCTAAAACTTGTTATCTCTTTTAAAGGCTTTTAGCGATTTATAAGTTGAAAATAATAAAAAATAGCGGAGTAGGTTATGGATTGTTTGCATGAAGAAGAAAAATGGACACGAGACGAAATCAACAAAGCACAATTAGTACGCTTGCAAAATACAGTTGAACAAGCTTTAAAAGCACCTTATTATGCAAAAAAACTAAAAGAAGCTAAAATTAATGCTTCGACTATAAAAAGCTTAGATGATTTAAAAAAAATTCCCTTCACAACTAAAGATGATCTGCGTGCCGGTTATCCTGATGCTTTTTTAGCTACTCCACGCTCTGAAATCGTGCGTCTTCATGCTTCAAGCGGAACAACGGGAACGCCGACTGTTATTTGTCATACTCAAGATGATATTAATTCTTGGGCTGATTTAATGGCTCGTTGTATGTATATGGTCGGAATTCGCAGAGAAGACAGCTTTCAAAATATGGCAGGCTACGGTTTGTTTACCGGTGGACTCGGGATTCACTATGGGGCGGAAAGGCTCGGTTGTATGACTATTCCTGCCGGAGCGGGTAACACTCGTCGCCAACTAAAATTTATCCAAGATTTTAAAGTTAAAGCCGTACATATTTTACCTTCTTATGCCTTACATATTGGCGAAAAATTAAAAGAAGACGGTTTTGACCCTAGGGAATTACCCGCTAAAATCGCTTTAATCGGAGCAGAACCGCATACGGAAGAAGCTCGCCAGCGTATAGAACATTTATTGGGTTTAAGAGCCTTTAACTCTTATGGCTTGTCTGAAATGAACGGGCCTGGCGTTGCATTTGAATGTATTGCACAAAATGGTCTGCATGTTTGGGAAGATGCTTATATTGTTGAAATCATTGATCCTAAAACCTTAGAACCCGTTAAAGATGGCGAAATCGGAGAGTTGGTTTTTACTACTTTATGCCGTAAGGGTATGCCGATTTTACGTTATAGAACTCGTGATTTGAGTCGTTTTATTAATGGTTCTTGTGTTTGTGGGCGAGAACATCGCCGTATTGATAGAATTTTAGGGCGTTCTGACGATATGCTTATTATCAAAGGTTGTAACTTTTATCCTATGCAGGTGGAGCAGGTTTTATTGTCTTTCCCTCAAGTTGGACAAAACTATGTGCTTGAACTTATTAAAGAAGGCAGTATAGATCAGCTTCAAGTTAAAGTTGAAATCAATCCTGCGTTCTTTGAAGAAGAAAAGAAAGAAGATATGCGCGTCCTGCATCAATTACAACGCAACATAGCGGAGCGTTTAAAAGACGAACTTTTATTTACGCCTAAAGTTGACTTGGTTGAGGCAAATTCATTGCCCAAAAGCGAAGGTAAAGCGATCAGAGTTGTTGATAAAAGAAAGGACTAAGTATTTGTTATAATAAATAAACTCCAGCATCTTTGTAGGTGTTGGAGTTTTTTTTTGAGGATATTTTTATGCGTAAACTAATGGTTTTAACTTGTGTTTTTTTGTTTTTACAGTGTCTTTGTTTGCCTGCTTATAGTGCGACGGTTGAAGAGTTGTTTGAGCTGATTAAAGAGAACAAAATAGAAGAATTTAAGGCAGTTATTAAATTAGGGACTGATATAAATTTAAAAGCGATAGATAATGAAACCGTTCTAATGTGTGCGGTATATTATAGCAAAGATGCGGAATTTATTGCTGAAATTATTAAAGCCGGGGTTGATGTGAATGCAAAAGATAAAATGGGGAATACAGCCCTGACTTTTGCGGCAATGAAAAATGAAAATCCGAAAATTATCGCTGAATTAATTAAAGCAGGGGCTGAAATTAATCAAAATAACGGCTATGGCGTCCCTTTAGTTTTTGCCGTGGAGAATCCTAAACCTGCGATTGCACTTGAATTTATCAAGGCAGGAGCTGAGGTAAATTATAAAAATAAACAGAGTGAGACTGTTTTAATGAAAGCTGCCGCCAAGAGTAATGACCCTGTTGTGATAAACGCATTAATCAAAGCGGGGGCGGAAGTTAACGCAAGAACGAAATATGAAAAAACAGCTTTGATGGCTGCCGCTTGGCAAAATAAAAATCCTGAAATTATTAGGGCATTAGTAAAAGAGGGTGCTGATATAAATGCAAAAGACGAAGATGGAGTGAGTGCTTTAGCTTTTGCCAAAAAAAATAAAAATATTAACGCAGTGAATGAATTAATCCAGTTAGGTGCAAAAGAATAATGGCACTAAAAAAAGGCTCTTTTTATGAAACGAAAACTTTTTATCGTAATATTTCTGATTTTTGCACCTGTTTTATTTTATAAACTCTTGATGCAGTATCCGTATTATGTTTCGGAGCAAGATACTGTTTCGCTGTGGTATCCTCGATGGGCATGTGGTGAGTGTCCGGATATGTTGGTGATTAGCAATGAAAATGTTAATAACAATCAATATGTTGGTAAAGATGTTTATTTGCATGTTCAAGGGCGTGATTGGGGTGATAAGTATAATCAAGAACGTTCTTGGTATAAAGAGTATTTTTCTGATAAAGAATATGGGATGACTGTGTCTAAATTAGTTTGTACGGGGCGGTTTAAAAAGAATTTCAAGATGAAAATGCTTGAAGGAACAGGGGAAAACTCTGATTTATTAGATATAGTATTATATTCAGAATTAACAGAGGTTTTTGCTGCCAAAGGTGTGTTTTTTGATGCCGATGACTGTACTGCTGTTAAACTCACGGAACAAGATTCTGAACTTATTAGTACATTTATTGAGAAGTATTATTGGTAATTTCAGCCATATACGCATGGGAAAAATCTTATAACTGAGGCTCTTTTTATGAAACGAATAACATTTTTTTTAATCTGCTTTTATGCTTATATGTGCAACATATCAGTGGCAAATGATTTTGTTCCCTTGACTCTTGGAAAAGAAAATACTGCCTATAACATCAGTATAGCTAATAAAAATATCAGCATTATTAGGGTTGGATGTTCTCTTTATAGATTTGACGGCAAGAATAACATTCTTCTGGGAGAGTTGATGGACGGAAATGTGGAAAAAGGCTGTGGGTTCGGCGCTCCTGATGTTCTTGCTGCGGACTTGACCTTTGATGGCAGGGTAGAATTTTTCATAAAAAAATCTGACGGTGCGAATATTTGGTACTACCTAATTGATGAAGATGGATATGATGGTATTGATGATATATTTGAAACTGCAAGTATAAAAAGAATGCGTAGTGATCTTGAAATAGGTAGCGATGAACAAATATGGCTTTCAGCCCCTCGATTTAATAGAAAAGAAAAAAGTTTAGAATTTTATGACAAAACAGGGAATATCCTTAGGATAACGAAATATTTTTTAAACAAAAAAAGATACTCGTTGCATTCAGACACGTATAATTTGTATTCTAGAGATACGTACGACACACAATCTGGAGGGAATAAATTAATTGCATTGGAAAAAGTACATTTATTTGAAAATAAAAAAGAAAAACTAGTTATCAATATATCGGGTTCACAGCCTCCAGTCAGTATATATGCAAAGTCGCCTGTTACTGTATATAAAAATCATGACACTAAATCTCAAGTTGCATATATAATAAATAGAGATAGTTCTTGTAGCGTAATTGACGCGATAATTGATGACGACGATTTTTTGTGGCTAAAAATAAAGGATGTTAAAAATCGACACGGTTGGGTTCGTGAAGATAAAACTTTTTTTGTTTCTCCAGAGGCTTAGGTTAAGAATTTCGTTGTTTCTTGTGTCTGTTTTGCTTTTGGCTACTACCTTTTCAGTTTTGTTGGGACATAGTCCCACGCAGTTTCAATTATCAGCCAACCTTATGGGATATTGATAGAGATATTAATGTTGTCCCTGATCAGACTAGTTATTTTACATGGAGTTTCAAAAGCATATAAACCTGTGAAGAATGGATATCAATTTTTCCTGTAAAATGAGTTGGTTTTGCAATGGTCTTTATTTGTTTACAAAAGAAGTTTCTAGAATATTTTATATATTTGAGATTCATAGTATCCTTGAGCGTTCGCATAACGCATGACTTTCACCATGCCAAGATCGTCTCCTTTCTTTTCAGTCTCCGCACGACGCACAATACCATCAAAACTTAAATTTTCTCCATTACTTGTTGTTACGGTAGTTGCGACTAATCCTGTATTTTGCTTTTCACCTGAGTTGAAAATGCTATATTGCTTTACAGTGGGGCGAACGGCATCTTGTTTATTCTCAGTTTTTTCTTTAGCATCACTGATTGCTTCAGTTTTTTGAGCTTGTGTTTTATTCTGTTCTTCTGCTTTTACGATAGCGTTAATTATCCCACTCTGTGTTGTATATGGAGAGAATTCATCGATATTTTCAGATGCTTTTTCTGATCCATTACTTGTAGCTTGAGTTGTTGAATTGTCTTTATTACCTAAGTTCTCGGCTGAACCGCTAACCACAACATGTTCTGATTTACCATCACGCACGACAACAGTACTTTCTCCCTCTGTTGCGTTAACATGGTTGTTGTGTTGTTCTCCTGCTTCGATTGGTTGCATTTCCATAGAGTTCATCCAAATAACTCCACGGTGTATCATATCTGCATCACTGCTTCCGCCGGTTTGTTGCTCATTTGCACCCATAATAATAGAGTTATAGCCTTTTCCTGTGTTAACAGTATTAAAACTACCTGTTTCAAGCATTATGGCATCATTACCTTCACCTGTAGAAAAATGACTCATCTCGCTATACCATGCGTTAATGTTGTCATCTCCGTCAGAACCGTCAACCGAAGCCTCTTGGAATATACCCTCAGCCTTGTCATTCCCTTTATTCAGATTTATGCTTCCACCAGACATGATACCCTTGAAAGTATCATTGCCTTCTCCTGCATCAATTTCGCTATTAATAAAATCGCTTTCCAACCCCATGTAAGATTGTTGGAATTGAAGAGAGTATAATAAACTCATTTGGCTAATTCTTGCCCCTGAACCAAAGCTATCATCTCCTTTTCCGCCATCCACGCTAGACTCTATAAAACGACCATAGAAAGTATCGTTGTCTTCCCCTCCAATAACCTTACTATGATCCATAAACATACCATTAAAGAGGTTATCGCCATCTCCACCGCTTACTTCTGTACGAGCAAAATATCCGGAGAAAGTATCTGCTCCTTTCCCTGCTTTAATAGTTGAGTCTTCAAAAACACCTGAAAAAATAGAATTCCCTTTTTCCGTAGATATCTTCATATTGGTGAAGTATCCGGCAAATGTTTTTTGAGTGCCATCATCAACAATATCGGCTGTGTCATAGAACCCTTTATAAGTAACATTGCTACCACCGCTGAAGGTTCCGCCTTTTGCAAGGTTTAACACAATGGTTCCTGTTCCGGCTTCTACTTTAGAGGCATTTTTGCGGATTAAAATATCGTTGATGCCCGTAGCCTTAAGCACATTATCTGTTTTAGCCGCCGCACCTGTAGTAATTTGAGGAACGCCGTCTTCGCCCCAACTAATTAGGGTATCGTCTTTTATTTTGGTAGAGATTATTAGCTTGGCTGGTGTTTTGGGATCATCATTTTTTTCATAAATAGTTATTGTGTTATCAAAAAAAGCAACAAAGTATTTATCATTTTCAAAAAGAGATTCTGAATTGGTAACTGTTTTATTTGCCAAATCGTTATCTGATACATCACGAAAATTTTTAACGCTATATCCCGACATAGACCCACGTTTGGCAAGGTCAAAAATATTTTTAGACTTAAAGGCAACATCGTCGCCATCGCCAAGTACAATCTTTTCTTTTTGTGTCTCAAACCCGGTGGCACTAATACGCCCAACATCTCGCCCTACGACAATCTTGTTTTGTTTAGGTGTCCATAATCCTGATTGGTTGGAGTTTTCTAGTACTCCGTTGATCCAAGAGTTAGTCATAATGTGCTCCCTGTTTACTTCATAATATGAATATCGGAAGGTTTATAAAAAAACTTTATATTTTTTTATAGATTTATATTTTTTTATAGATGTAATTAAAACATAATAAAGCATTGACAATATTGTAAATTTATTTTATATTGCCAATGCTTTAAATTTTAACTTATGGAGACTGTAATGTTCTTTTATTCTAAGTGCTTACTTAATTTTACTTGTTATACCTTTATATCTATGTTTATTTTTGTGGGTAGTGTCGCAATCTCTCATGCACAAGATGAAAGAGGAGGGGAAAGCCAAGACTTAACTTGGTCTGTTTCTCTTGGTGGTGGTGTGTTGACTGCCCCTGAATTTGAAGGTTCAGATAGCAACGATTTGCGTTTTATGCCTATTGTTGAGTTGCGTCTGGATAGATTTTTTCTTTCAACCCAAAACGGGCTTGGAGTATATGTAGTTAATCAGGAACAGTGGAAGCTTGGAGCTGTAGCTAAATATAACCGTGGAAGAGAAGAAAGTGCGAGTGATTTGCTAAATGGGCTTGGTGATATTGATCCTAGTGCCGAGCTTGGTATATTTGCATCATGGAATCCGGACCCATTTTTTGTAAAAGCCACCGCTTTGCACGGTACCGGAGATATTCGTGGTTTTCAGGTGCAAACCGAGGTCGGACATGCGACTATGCTAAACGAAAAAGTTAGATGGACAAATAGCGTAGGCTCAACCTATGCGAGCGAGCGTCGTAACGAAACTTTTTTTGGTATTACTCAGGAGCAAAGCCGTAAATCAGGTTATGACGCTTATGACGCAGATAGTGGCTTTAAAGATATTGCCTTGAAAACTTCACTTGGTGTGAGCCTGACTGACGATATCGGACTAAGGGTTTTTGCGGGTTATAACCGCCTTGTCGGACCGGCGGCAGATTCTCCGTTAGTTGAGGCGGGTTCAAAAAATCAGTTTACTGGTGGTTGCGGTTTAGTCTATTCCTTTAATTCAGGAAACTAGTTTTTAGACATTATATATTTATTTTAGATCGTATATCAAGAGCCACTTAAAGTTGTATTTTAAGTGGCTCTTGGGTTTTAAAATTATGATATATTAATAAGATAAAGATTTATAACAGATTCTCACAGCATTTAGCCTTGAGCACAAAGCGGTAAAAAATATCGCAAAAAATCTTTCAACTAAGACCATTGCAAAACTCTGTTTTGCGTGCTTTTATTATCGTTTGACGCTCTGTATCCACATAGAATCAAACGTTTTAAGACACAAAAACCACTCATTTTACAGGAAAATTAAATTTTCCTTATTCGTGTTTTGGGGAGTGTCTTTCTAGCGAAAGCCACTTTGAGACTATTGCAAAATAGTCTCAAATCCAATTCATTTTTTATCTATAATTCGTTTGGTAGATCTTTGAGTTCGTCATAGCTAAATACCGGTCCGTCCATACATACATATTTAGTTCCAATATTACAACGTCCGCAAATACCAATACCACACTTCATACGTTTTTCTAGCGTTGTATAGATTTGGCTGTCTTCAAATTTTAATTGTTTTAAAGCTTGAAGAGTAAACTTAATCATAATAGGAGGACCACAAGTAATGGCAACAGTATTTTTAGGATCAGGGTTTATTTCTAATAAAACATTAGGAATAAGCCCGACTTTGTGTTGCCAGCCTTCGGCTTCTCTATCAATAGTTAGGACTGTGTTTAGGTCGTCTCTTTTTAGCCATTCTTCTGTTTCATAGATATAAGCCATATCTTGTGGCGATCTGGCACCATAAAGCAGGGTGATTTTACCATAATCTTTTCTGTTATCTAGCATGTAAAGCAAGAGGGTACGCAAAGGTGCCATGCCTATTCCGCCACCAACAAAAACAATATCTTTACCCTTCATTTTTTCATAAGGAAAAGAATTGCCAAGTGGAGCTCTTACGCCAACTTTATCTCCGGCTTTTATAGTATGAAGCTTAGAGGTAACTTCGCCAACCTTCATTACGCTAAATTGGATATAATCCATTCTGGTCGGAGGTGAATTGATAACAAAAGTTGATTCACCTGCTCCAAAAAATGAAAGCTGTCCTACTTGCCCGGGTTCAAATTTAAAGTTCTTTTTAACTTCAGGGTCGTCAAAAGTAACTCTAAAAGTCATAATATTGGCTGTTTCTCTTATAACTTCCTGAACTGTTGCCTCATAGGGTATATAAGGGTTTTTGGTGTGTTCAGGCAGAGGCGGAACAATTATCTCTTGAGTTTCTTGTAACACGTTTGTTTTATTTGTTATATTTTCTGGCATTGTGGTCTTTTGTAGTGTTTCGGTTTTAGCTGTTTTAGGTTCTTCAGTAGCTTTAACATCAGGTGCTTTAACATCAGTAGCTTTAACAGGCACTTGTTTGTCAGTGTTTTCTGGCTTTTTATCGACAATAGCTTTTTTTTGTGGTGATTTTTTAGCCATGTTTTTCTACTCCCTTATCAACACTTTGATGATTAATAGCTGCTAAAACGATTTCACGAATATCAACAGCCACAGGACAGCTCTTTATGCAACGTCCACAGCCACAACAGGCAAAATGTTTATGTAAGGTCGGATAATAGCTAAACTTATGACCGACACGGTTTTTCATGCGATGAAAACGAGTGTTACGAGGGTTGTGTCCGCTACCTTCAAGGGTGAAATTGGCAGACATACAAGCGTCCCAAGAACGCAGGCGAGCTCCGGCACTTCCTTTGTTTTCGTCAGTTATATTAAAACAATAACAGGTAGGACAAAGATAAGTGCAAGCACCACAACTTAAACATTTATAACTTTGGGATTGCCAAAAATCCATATCATCAAAACGTGCAAGAATTTTCTCAGGTGCATTATTTAAGTCAGGGATTGGCTTTAAGTTATCCAAAGAAGCTTGTTTAAAGCTGTCTGTCTCTGTGTTTTGCTCTGTACTCGCTTCTTGTAACAGGCTGGCATTAAAGAGTTCTTTACCACGTTCTGTTATAAGTTTAAGCGTATAACCACCTGAAACAGGTGTTAAGATAAGATCAGAGCCATTTTCATCAACAGGGTTACTACCTATCCAAGAACAAAAACAAGTTTCGTTGTTATCATTACAAGATAAGCCGATAATTAAAGTATTATTTCTCACTTCTAAATAAGGAGTATCTTTAATTTTTCCGTTATAAACAGGGTCAAAAGTAAAAAATCCACGAGCATCGCAAGGTCTGGCACCGAAGATAATTTGTTTTTTGTTATTAACAGCTTCTTCTATCTTTAAATCTTTTGTTCCGTTTTCTTGTTTTTCATAGCGAAAACGTAAAAGTTCTTGGCTACGAGGAAAAATAACGTGTTTGGCTGATTCTAAAGGTTGAACGCTAAAATCAGCTTTGCTATCTGTTTTATGTTCTTGCCAAATAATTCCACGCCCCATATTTTGTGGCGTAAAGACTGTAAACGCTTGAGAGAGCTCATTTAACCAGCTAGTTAAATTGGTTTCTGAAATAAATTTAAGCATTACCAATTCCTCTCTTTAATTTTCTTTTCTTCCAATGAAAAGGTTTGAAGTGGTGGGTTAGCATCAATATCAACGCCCGCCTCATAATCAAAGAGTTCTTTTATTATACTGTTAAACTTCATTTTAAATAAACCAACAGGAATATTCATCGGACAAGCTCTTTGGCATTCGCCACAACCGGTACAACGTCCGGCTAAGTGAGTTGCGTGAATTACTTGGAAAAACCACTTGTCGGTTACGCTGTCTTCTTGAGACAACCAGTGTGGTTCACGGCTTTGAGCTACGCAATGTTCTTTACATGCACAAAGAGGGCAGGCGTTTCGACAGGCATAACAGCGAATACAGCGTTCCATTTCTTTTTTCCAAAATTCCATTAATTCTGCGGGGCTTTTTGCCTCTAGAACTGCCAGAATATTGTTTTTTGAAGCATCACTGGGTTGAGCCGCTTTTTGAATGCCTACAAAATGGTCGCTTATAATAGCGTTTGGATAAGCACAACTAGCACAACGGTTAGCTCTAACGCTATCCCAGTTTAGTTTTAGTTCGCTATCTTTCAGCTTTATAATTAGTTCATCGCCTTTTTTGTCTACTGCCTGAATCTCAGCTTGTTGTTTAGGTAAGGCACTTTCTACTTTACTAAGGTCAATAACGCCATCACAAGGAAAGCCGATAATAACCACATTTTCTCTTTTTACGAGAGTTTCTTGGATTTGAGCAACGACAGAACGGCTATCACAACCTTTAACAACAATACCGACTTTTATATTTTGAGCATTAAAATCGAGCAAATAAGAAGCGAGGTTTTGTACGGAACAAGGACCAATTTCTAATTTATCCAAGTCTTTTTCACTCTCAATAAATAAAGGGGTGGAGTGTAGGGCGTCATAACCCTTACCCCAAGCCATTACTAGTTTAACTTCCGGTAATATTTGGCGAATTTTTTCTTTTATGAGTTCATTAACCGACATGCTTGCCTCCTTCAAGGTTTAATGCCTGAAGGTCAAATTCTTTAATTCGTGAAAGAATTTTAGGCTCAGGTAAACGAGGAGCGGCACCGAGCTTATGAATTTGTTCCGTAAAGCTGGAAACTACACTTTGCCAGCGTTGTCCTTCTGAGGCAGATACCCAAGTATATTCAAATCGACCTGCTTCTATACCTAAAAATGGTAAGAATTGTTTCATTACTTCAAGGCGACGACGTGCATAAAAGTTACCCTCTGAATAATGACAATCACGAGGGTGACAGCCGGAAACAAGAACGCCATCAGCACCATTAAAAAATGCTTTTGCAATAAATAATGGGTTTATACGCCCGGAGCAGGGGACACGGATAATACGCAAGTCTGTTGGTTGGTTAAAACGACCAACTCCGGCAGTATCAGCACCACCATAAGAACACCAGTTACAAAGAAACCCTACGATTCTAAGTTCTTTTCCTGCTAAAACTGACATAGAGTTTCAACCTCCGCTAATATCTGATTATCTGTAAAGTGAGAGAGCTGAATAGCACCTTGAGGGCAGGTTGCGTTACAAAGTCCACAGCCCTGACAAATTGTTTCAATGACTTCAGCTTTTTTAGCACCACGAATTTCGACTTCTTTAATTGCTTTATAAGGGCAAACTTTAATACACTTACCACAGCCAATACAGCGTTTAATGTCTACATTAGCAATGGCAGGGTCGCTTTCTAACATATCTTTTGAGAATAAAGACAATACCTTGGCGGCGGCTGCTGAACCTTGAGCAACAGAAGCCGGAATATCTTTAAGCCCCTGACAAGAACCAGCCAAATATACACCGGCTGTATTTGTTTCTACAGGGCGTAATTTTGGGTGTCCTTCCATAAAAAAGCCATATTGATCATAAGATATGCGTAGTTTTTCAGCTAGTTGAGGAGCACCTTTAGAGGCTTCGCCACCAACAGCCAAAACAACGAGGTCGGCTTCTATTTCAACCTGAGTACCGAGTAGGGTATCCGCACCACGCACAATTAGCTTTTTGCCTTTAGGATAAACTAAAGCAACACGCCCACGAATATAATTAGCACCATATTCTTCTTGAACTCGACGCGTAAATTCATCATAAAGTTTACCCGGTGAGCGAATATCCATATAAAAGACGTAAGACTGAGAACCGGGAATGTGGTCTGCTGTTAAAATTGCTTGTTTTGCTGTATACATACAACAAAAACCAGAGCAATAAGGGCGACCGATAGAGGGGTCTCTTGAACCAACGCATTGGATAAATACAACGTTTTTAGGTTCCGCTCCGTCTGAAGGGCGTTTAACGTGTCCTCCGGTTGGTCCTGAGGCTGAAAGTAAACGTTCATATTGTAGAGAAGTTATAACATCAGGATAACGCCCACCGCCGTATTGTTCATAAACAGTCCAATCGATTAAATCATAACCGGTAGCGGCAACAATCGCTCCCACTTGTTCTGTTTCAAATTCATCTTGCATATCATAACGAATGGCTTTTGTCGGACAAACTTTAGCACAAACGCCACACTTACCTTTAGTAAACTGGCGACAATAGCTAGGGTCAATAACTGCTTTTTTAGGAATAGCCTGAGGAAAGGGAATGTTGATAGCACTAACTTCGCCCATGCCTTCGTTAAAGTGAGCAAAAGATTTTTTGCTAGGGCATTTTTCTACACAAGTTCCACAGCCCGTACAGCTATCAAAGTCAACATAGGTAGCTTTTTTGCGTATTTTAACTTCAAAGTTACCGACATAACCGCCGACTTCTTCGATTTCAGAAGAAGAATAAAGTTTAATTTTAGGGTGTTGAGCTACGTCAACCATTTTTGGGCCGAGAATACAGCTTGAACAGTCAACGGTTGGGAAAGTTTTATCAAGCTTTGCCATTTTTCCGCCAATGCTACTTTCTCTTTCTACTAAAATAACGTCAAGTCCACCTTCGGCACAATCAAGGGCAGCCTGAATTCCGGCTACGCCTCCGCCAACAATCATAACCCTTTTGTTTACAGGAAACTTTTTAGGCATAAGTGAGGTATTGCGTCTTAACTTTTCTACGGCGATATGTACGAGTTCGAGGGCTTTATTGGTGTTAGCGTCTTTGTCTTTACCAATCCAAGAAACGTGTTCACGAATATTAGCCATTTCAAACATATAGCGGTTTATACCGGCTCTTTCAACCGCACGTCTAAAAGTTGGTTCGTGCATACGAGGAGAACAAGCGGCAACAACAACGCCATCGAGTTTATTGTTTTTAATAGCTTGGATAATTGCGTCTTGTCCCGGTTCGGAACAAGTATATAATGAGTCGGTTACAAAGGTAACATCAGGAAAAGCAAAAGCTTCACGCGCCACTTTGGCTGAGTCGACTGTTCCACCGATGTTTGTACCACAGTGGCAAACAAATACTCCGATATTCATTTACTTTTTTCCTCCTGTATTTTCTGCTGCCAATTTTTGTTCGGCGGCAACGCTTTGGGCTGATTTAAAGGCAGAGGAGGGATCAACCGCCAACATATCAAAACCAAGCTCAGAGTCATCAATCCCAAAGGCTTTTCCCATAAGTTGAGTAAAGTAGATAACAGGCATTTTGAAGTTGCGGTTATTAAATTTATTGATTTCTTCTTGTCTTAAATCAAGATTCATTTGACATAAAGGACAAGCAACAACAATACAGTGTGCTCCCAATTGGTCAGCCAAATCAATCAATTTTCCTGAAAGTCTGGTTACGACTTCTCTTTTAGGAATACCAAAAGCAGCTCCGCAACATTCTACTTTTAAAGGAAAAGGCAAAACTTCCGCACCGCAGGCTTCGAGAATCTTATCCATGCTGATTGGGTTTTCGGTATTATCAAAATTCATAGACGCCGGGCGAGTCATTAAACAACCATAATAAGGGACAACTTTAAGCCCGCTTAGTGGTTTTTTAACTTTATCTTTAATAGCATCAAGACCGATTTCTTCGTATAAAACCTGAAGAACGGAACGAACACTGTAGTTATCTGATTCTTTTGGGGGAATAGGATAGCCAAGCAAGTATTCGGTTTTTTCTTTTAATTCTTGGTCAGTTAAAACATGCAAGCTATTATGTAAGTTTTTCAAACAGCTTGGACAAGGTGTTGCTATATTATGTAGACCTTGTTTGCCGGCTTGTACAAAATTACGAATTGAAAGGGCGGCGGAAAGGCTGTAATCAACCGTATGAGCAGGGGTCGAACCGCAACAGTTCCAATCGTTAATATCAACGAGCGGAACAGAAAGAGTTTTACAGACCGCTCTTGTGGAAGCGTCATATTCCTTAGAAGTTCCAAGCCCGGAACAGCCGGGATAATAGCCGATATTGGTTTGAGGCGTATTTGAATTCATTATTTGTTACGCTCCTGATATCGTTTGAAAATTTCTTCTACTTCTTTTCTGCCTTGAATCATATGAGGCAGAAAGGCAAGTTTGTTTTTAGGCAATATCTTAGGAACCAAGTCTATATCTGTTGTCAGGCGACCTGTTCTTAACATATAAAGAGCCATAACTCCAAGTTCAAATGAGCGACCGAATTTAGCGACGGTTAGTAAGAAAGAATCAAAAAATTTCTTCACTCTTGGTTCGGCGACATAGTCTTCTTTTCTTGCCATATGGCGACAAACTTCTAAAACTCTTGCTATATCAATGCTGTTTGGACAACGAGTCGTACAAGCTTCGCAACTGGCACACATCCAAATAGATTTAGATTTTAAAAGAGTTTCTTTTTGCCCAAGTTGGATTAAACGCATCATACGACTTACGGGAATATCATAAGCAGCGTTTAAAGGACAACCGGCAGTACAGTTTCCACATTGATAACAATTCTTAAGGTTCTGACCACTGGCTTTTTCTACCTGACGGGTAAAAGACCGATCACAACTTCGCGAAAGGTTTACATTATCCATTGAATTTCACCTTTTTTGCTGTAATTTAAGCGGTTAACAAAATTAAAACATTATTGACAGAAAGAATTTCTTATTTTTATGAGCCGTTTAGAGTGCTTCCTTAGTAAGAACAATTTAATTTATGCTTTTTTTTTTGACAAGTAAACATTTTACTTTATAATGTTTAAATATCAGCAATATTACATAAATTGTGTTAGAGTTATGGGTTTACATTTTATATTTTAAATAAGGCAGTGTTGTGAAAAAATGAACTTGATTAATGTATATGCAAATAATAATAAAGGTCAAGACAATAATATTCAAGTAGAATTAAGTCGTTGGAAGGCGAATCAGTTTCAGTTGATTTCAGATGTGGTTAGCCAAGAAGTTCCTGTTTTAATAAAATATGGAAAAAAGTCTAATAATGTTTGGCATCAGCTTGGAGCGATAGAGCTTTGGGCTTGTCCGATTTTTTTGGAAGACTTGGCTGTTGGAACTGTTTTATTAGAAAGTAAACCACAAGTCAATTTTGAATATTTTTTTCTGGAACAAGAAGACGTTAATGATTTAAAAAATCATGCGGGTTTATTGTTTCACTCTGTTTTTAAATTAACAATTCAAGAAAGTATTCCTAAAAAAATCAGTGTTGATACAAAGCTAGCAATAAAACCCGAAGAAGTGGTTGAGGCTATGCGTAATTTTATGGGGATTGATGGTCTTTGGGAAGATACCGGCGGTTTTCATCGTGCGGCTATTTTTGATGTGGAAACAAAAACTATTTTAAAACTTGCCGAAGATATTGGGCGACATAATTGCATAGACCGCTTAAAAGGTTGGGCAACTATAAATAAGTTAGATTTATCAAATTATATACTGCTTGTTTCTGCCAGAATGTCGGCGAGTTTGTGTGCAAAAGCTTTAAAGGCGGGTTTTCGCTTTTTGATTAGTCGTTCGGCTGTTACTAGCTCGGCTGTAGAGATGGCGAAAAATGCCGAAGCGACTTTGCTTGGCTTTGCTCGTGATAAAGAAGGGCGTTTTACTGTTTTTAATGATAGTAAAAATTTAGTGCAGAAGTAGTTAGTGTTGTTTGATAGCTGTATTCTTTTTAGATAGTCTGCCGGATTCTTTCTAGAATTAAATCTAAGTGCTGTTTTTTTTCAGCAGACAATTCAGTAGGGTCGCCATCGGATAACGTTGAATAAAAAAGATGCGTACTTAAAAGTTCTTTAATCGTATTACAGACTTCTTTTGGTAGTGTTTGTGTGTCTTCTGGGTTTATCTGAGTAAGCATATTTGTTAGTTCTGTAACTTCTTCTGGCGAAAAATATTTTCTTTTATTACACCCTTCGATTAAATTCACGATTTTTTCTAGTTTTTTCATATTTCCCTCTCTTATTTTACCTCTAATCTACTTATAATTCAAATGAGCCAGCCTACACGCCATTGCCATGCCCACGGCGACAGCGGTATTTAAAGATTCTACTTTTGGTTGCATGGGTATAGACAGGCGTTTATTTTCGCTCCAATATTGGTCTAGTCCGGGGCCTTCTATGCCGGCGACTAAGCCCATTGTTTCTAAAAAGTTAAAACTAAATAAATTCATACCGTTTGGCGAAAGTGCATAAATAGGGAGCTTGTCATATTGAGCCAAATCTTTAATGCTAGGGCCTTCCCAAAGTTTAACCTGAAAAATAGCAGGGCCTGAGGCACGCAAACATTTGGGCAAATATGGAGTTGCCGCTTCTTTTAATAAAACGACTTCTGCCCCCAAGGCTGCCGCATTTCTAATGCAAGTTCCTAAATTGATTGGATTTTGAAGCGGTAAAAATAGAGTTAATCCTGAGGCAAGTGTTTCATTCCAAGGTTGTGGAGCAGGGGCGGAAATAATCAGTAGGGGAGCTTTAATTCCATAAATATCTAAGCTTGAAAAAAGTTCATTTGGCAAAAGATAAACGCTTGCATTTGTTGGAATATTATAATTATCTAACTCATCAATGTTTGAAGTGATAATGCCTAAAACTTGGCTAGGGAACTCCGTTAAAATTTCGTTTAAAAAACTACGACCTGAAATAATCGCTTCGTTATATTTTTTAATTCCTTTACTTTCAAGAATTTTTAACCACTGTTTATAGCGTGGGTTTTGTGCGCTTGTGATTTCTGTTATTTTAAGGTTTAAATTTTGATTCATAATATTTTGTTTTGTCTTTTTATATATTTTTGATAGAATTTTAGTTTAGCAGTTAACTAGAGCGTATGATTATCTATATTTTAGTATATTTTTTATAGAGTTATAACGAGTTTAAAGAATAAATAGGAGTATCTTAAATGAGAAAGCATTTTGTAAAAATTTTAGATTTTACCCCAAGTGAGGCTCTTAATATTATCAAAAGAGCTAAAGAAATGAAAGAAAATAATTATCGTAGTGATTTATTAAAAAATAAAACGATATTAATGATTTTTGAAAAAGCCTCAACTCGTACACGTTTGTCTTTTGATGTGGCTATTCATCAGCTTGGCGGAGATATAATTTTTATGACTCCTAATGAAAGTCAACTTGGGCGTTCTGAACCTTTAAAAGATACCGCCAGAGTTGTGAGCCGTTATTGTGATGGCATGGTTGTGCGTACTTTTAGCGAAGATAAAATTTTAGAACTAATTAAATATGGTTCAGTTCCGGTTGTTAACGCCTTAACCGACCAAGGACACCCTTGTCAGGTGATGTGTGATGTGCTTACTATGTATGAACGCACTCCTAAGCTTGATGAAATAAAAGTCGCTTGGATTGGTGACGGAAACAATATGGCTAATTCTATGATTGAAGCAGCTATTTTATTTAATTTTGAACTACATCTTGCGTGTCCTAAAGGTTTTACGCCTGATGCTACTTTACTAGAAAAAGCTAAACAAGCTAAAGCCAAAATCTTTTTAACTGATAAACCCGAAGAAGCAATAAAAGACGCTGATTATGTTCATACTGATGTTTGGGCATCTATGGGGCAAGAACATGAACAAAAAGCGAGAGAGCTTTCTTTTAAGGGTTATTGTGTGGATAATCGTTTAATGAGTCTTGCGAAAAAAGACGCAAAGTTTATGCACTGTTTACCTGCTCACAGAGGCGAAGAGGTAAGCGAAGAAGTATTTGAAAGCCCTAACTCGATTGTTTTTGATCAGGCTGAAAACCGCTTACATGTGCAAAAAGCGATTTTGGAGTGGTGTTTTACTAAGTAATTTTTGAAATCATTTTAATATAGCTAACTTATAACATGATGAATTATTATCATTTGTTTGTTGTTTTTTTAATATAAGCTTAACCGATTTTAATAGTATTTATGATTGTATAAAAAATCACAAATTGATTGCCTAACTATAATGTTTTATTATTTATTTTATTATTTTGTGTAAAGTTTCTTGACTTATTTATATGTTAAGATAAAAATATATCCTATATTGTTTATTAAACTGGAGGTGGAGTAAAAATCTAAAAATTATATATGTTCCGTGTTTTTAGGTAGAACATATATATTCTAAAGAAAGTACTGATTGGTCTTTGTAGTTTTTTACCGATGTAAACGTCTTCTATTTAAAGAAAGACAAACAGCCATGAATTTGCAATATTATGAGCATAAACATGGGAAAGAGGGGTACTATGGATACTAAAAATGTAAAAAAAACAAAGCGAACCAATACAGCCAAGGTTGCAGCAAAGTCTTCTGCTTTTAATGTGAATTTGTCTAAGCTTAAAATTAAAAGTATGGATGATTACGAAGCTATACACCAAAAAGCGTTGGAAGACCCTGCAAAATTTTGGGGAGAAAGAGCAAAAAGCTTGTTGCACTGGTTCAAACCTTGGGAAAAAACTTTAGAGTGGGATTTTGCCAAGCCGCATGTTGAGTGGTTTACCGGCGGAAAAACTAATGCTTCTTATAACTGTTTAGATCGTCATATTGATGGTCCGAGGCGTAATAAAGTTGCTTTAATTTGGCAAGGTGATCCGGAAGATGATGTACGTATTTGGACTTACCAGATGTTATACGACCGTGTGTGTCGTTTTGCCAGTGCGTTAAAAAATTTAGGAGTCAGAAAAGGCGATAGGGTTGTTATTTATTTGCCGATGATTCCTGAGATGGTCGTTTCAATGCTTGCTTGTTCTCGCATTGGTGCGGTTCATGTTCTTGTTTTTGCCGGATTTTCTGCTTCTAGTGCTCAAAGTCGTATTCAAGACTGTGAAGCAAAAGTTGTTATTACTTCAGACGGTATGTTTAGAGCCGGGCGTGTTATGCCTTTAAAGGCAAATATTGACGAAGCTCTTAAAGATTGCCCCAGTGTGCGTCGAGTTATTGTCGTTAACCGCACAAATATGCCAACCGCCATGAAAGAACGCCGAGATATATGGTGGCGAGATGTTATGTCAGATCGCTCCTTAAACGCACGTTTACCAGCAGTACAAATGGACGCAGAAGATTTATTGTTTATACTTTATACCAGTGGTAGCACGGGAAAACCTAAAGGTGTTATGCATACTACAGGTGGTTACTTGACTTATGCCGCACATACTACCCAGTTAGTTTTTGATACCAGAGAAGAAGATGTTCATTGGTGTACCGCTGATATTGGTTGGATTACCGGGCATACTTATGGCGTTTATGGTCCTTTGTTGCTTGGCGGAACAACCATGATGTTTGAAGGTGGTCCTCGTTGGCCTGACCCTGATCGCTTTTGGCATATTATTGAAAAATATAGAGTCAATACTTTCTATACTGCACCAACAGCTATTAGATTGCTTATCCGTGATGGTGATGAATGGCTTGAAAAACATGATCGTTCTTCTTTGCGTATTCTCGGTAGCGTTGGTGAACCTATTGATGCAAAAACTTGGAATTGGTACAGAGATACGGTTGGAGACGGAAAAATCCCTGTTGTTGATACTTGGTGGCAAACAGAATCAGGCGGAATACTTGTCAGCCCGATTCCTTATGTTACTCCGCTTAAGCCAGGTTCCGCCAGTTTACCTCTTCCCGGTATTGATGTTGAGGTATTAAAAGAAGACGGAAAACCTGCTAAGGTTGACGAAGAAGGACACCTTGTCGTTAAAAACCCTTGGCCGGGTATGTTAAGAGGCGTATTTGGCGATAAGTCGAAGTTTAAAGAAAACTATTTTAGTCGTTTCTCTGGCTTTTATTTATCCGGAGATGGAGTTAAAAAAGACCAAGATGGTTACCTTTGGCTTCAAGGACGTCTTGATGACGTTATTAACGTATCAGGACACCGCTTTAGCACCGCTGAAATGGAAGCTGCGTTTAATGCACATCCTGCGGTTGCCGAAAGTTCTGTTGTCGGAATGCCTCACTCTGTTAAAGGGGAAGCAATCTATGCCTTTATTCATCTAAAAGAAGAAGAAAAGCCAACCGATGCTATGAGATCTGATTTGCGTAAATGGGTGCGTAAAGAGATTGGACCAATCGCAACACCGGAATATATCCAGTTTGTAGAGTCTCTTCCTAAAACTCGTTCCGGAAAAATCATGCGTCGAGTTTTACGCAAGATTGTTTCGGGCAATATCGAAGATTTAGGCGACTTAACAACCTTGGTTGATGTAAGCGTTGTAGAGGCTCTTGTTACAGAGCATGAACTTCTAACAGGACGTAGCAGTTTAAGTTAAGCTTTTTATTAAAATATTCAAAAAAAGACCATCGTAAAATAGGAAAGTTCTATTTTGCGGTGGTCTTTTCAAATAAAATATACTATTTTTCTTCCAACTTATTGCTTTATAGAGAAAAGGCTAGTATTCTCTTTGCAAGAGTTTAATTTTTTATTTTATATTGCCTATTAATAAAGAAAGAAGGATATATGAGTTTTAAACAACTAGTGATAGATGCCAGAACTTGCAGGCGTTTTGACGAATCAAAACAAGTTAGCGAAAGCCAAATTGTTGATTTAATAGATACTGTGCGTGTTGTGAGTTGTACGGGGAATAAACAGTCTTTACGCTATTCTTTTAGTATTTCTCCTGCTCAAAATGCGGTTATTTTTTCCTCTTTAAAGTGGGCTATGATGTTAAAAGATTGGGCTGGTCCAAAACAAGGGGAAAGACCAACGGCATATATTATTATCGCCAACGATGAAAATATATTAAAAAACCCTCAAATTGACCTTGGAATAGCAGCACAGACTTTACAATTAGCCGCAAGTTCTTTAGGATTGGCTTCATGCATGTTTAGTTCAATGAACGCAAAAGCCTTACATAAAGAGCTTGGTTTTGCGGATAATATTGAAATAATGTTGACTATGGCTTTTGGTTACCCCCTTGAAAAGCGAAAAATCACAGAGCTTGGAAAAGACGGATCAACGGCTTATTGGCGAGATGAAGCGTTGGTACATTATGTACCTAAACGCAACTTAAACGATATATTGTTAAAAAGTTTTAAATAAAGAAGATTAGCTAAATAATTATGATGATTGAAAAACCTAAAAAATATTCCCTGTTGCCCAGTGTTGAAAAAACCCAATTTATTTTAGATTGGATGAGAGAAAAAAAAGCCCAAGAGCTTGTGGCTATTGATCTGAAATCTGTTACCCAAAAACAAAGCCTTGCCTTTGAAACGATTGTAATTCTTAGTGCTAACTCTATTCGCCACGCTCAAGGTTTGGCTGATTATTTATTGGAATGTGCCGGTAAAGAGGGTTTTGAATATTTTCGTATGGAAGGGTATCAATCAGGAACTTGGATTTTACTTGATTTAAACGATATAATCGTAAATATTTTTCAGCCTGAAGAACGCGAGTTGTACCGCTTGGAAGATTTATGGGGTAATGCTGAGTTTATTTGTGATGAACGAGCCGGTTAGTTTATTTTTTTGCTGTTCAAGGTGTTTTTGCTGAACGTTATCTATGAGGGAGAGCTGTGAATAATCAATACATACCTACAATTCTATTAATTTTGGACGGTTGGGGGGTTGCGGACTCAGGTTCGGGCAATGCTATCTCTCTTGCAAATGTACCGAACATGAAAAAAGTTTTGAATTATCAGGCTCAAACTCGACTTGAGTGTTCGGGGCGTGCGGTTGGATTACCCTTGGGCTATATGGGCAACTCTGAAGTCGGACATATGAATATTGGTTCCGGGCGAGTTGTCTATCAAGATATGACCAAAATTGACATGGCAATTGAAAAACATGAGCTTGAAAAAAATGAAGTTCTCTTAAAACTGTTGGAAGACGCCAAAAAAGGTTCAAAACGCATACATTTTTGCGGGCTTTTATCAGATAGCGGTGTTCATAGTCATATAGATCATTTGTTTGCTTTAATCAAAATAGCCAGAAATGCAGATTTGGAAGTTTTGATTGACTGTTTTATGGACGGGCGCGACGCTGAACCAACCAGTGGTGTTGTTTATATGCAAAAACTTTTGGATTGGATTAAGCAAAATAATTTTCAAGATAAAGTTCATATTGCCAGTTTAATCGGGCGTTATTATGCTATGGATAGAGATAAGCGTTGGGAACGGACGCAAATAGCTTGGGATTGTTTGGTTGAGGCTAAAGCCGAGCTTATTTCCGACCCTGTTAAAGCTTTAAAATCAGCCTATGCTAACGGTGAAACCGATGAATTTATAAAACCGCGTATTTTAAATCCTGAGTATAAAATCAGTAATGGTGATGCTGTTTTCTTTTTTAACTTTAGAGCTGATCGTGTACGTCAAATTACGGCGGCTTTTAAAGCTGAAAATTTTACGGGGTTTGATTTAAAAAATTCACGCCCTAATATAAACCTTGCTACAATGACCGCTTATGACGCTTCTTTGCCTCTACCTGCGGCTTTTGTTAAACAGCCTTTGAATAATACTTTGGGTGAACTTGTTTCTAAAATGGGGCTAAAGCAATTAAGAGTTGCTGAAACAGAAAAATATGCCCACGTTACTTACTTTTTTAATGCGGGAAAAGAAGAACCTTTTGTCGGAGAAAAAAGAATTTTAATTAATTCTCCACGAGATGTGGCGACTTATGACTTAAAGCCTGAGATGAGTGCTTATGAAGTTACCGATTCTTTAATAAAAGAATGGGAAAAAGGCGAGGCAAGTCTTTATGTCTGTAACCTTGCCAATTGTGATATGGTTGGACATACGGGAATAATTCCGGCGGCAATTAAGGCTTGTGAGGCGGTTGATGCTTGTCTTGGAAAGATTATTGATGCCGTTGCCGCAACAGGTGGACGTTTAATGATTACCGCCGATCATGGTAATATCGAAGAGCTTCTTACCCCTGAGGGAAATCCGCAAACCGCACATACTAAAAACCCCGTTCCTTTTATTTTGATGGAATTTGATAAAAATCATCAATTGTTACCGCCAAGGAAAATGGTTAACTCCGGAAAACTCGGAGATATTGCCGTTACTATTTTAAAACTCTGGGGTGCTTCTGTTCCTTCTGAGATGGACGGAAACAGTTTGACGGAGGAAGTTTAATGCCTAAGTTTGTACCGATAAAACCAAGTAATGTAGAAGTTTTATTTTTTTATCCTTGTCCTGTGTGTAGGGAAGAACTACCTGTGATTTCTCCTGCAAACCCTACGATGATAAAATGTTCCAGTTGCGGTGAAACTTTTCCTATAGTTCCGGTTGATATGTATAATGTAACTTATTTAAAACTCATGTTATCCGGTGGACCAGCGGGAATTGATCAAGATTTTTTGTAAAAATAGCTTGTTAACGTAACTAATTATAAGGCTTTTTAATAATTATAAATAACTATAAATTTGCGGAGAAAAACATGATCTATGATGTAGACAAAGAAACCATGCCTCGTGAGGAACTTGAGGCACTACAGTTAAAACGCTTGGTTAATGTTTGTCAAAGGGTTTATGCTAACGTAAAGCATTATACTAAAAAATTTGATGAAGCAGGAATTACTCCGCTTGATATTAAAAGCTTGGACGATTTAAAAAGACTGCCTTTTACCGAAAAGCAGGACTTAAGAGATAATTTTCCTTATGGTCTTTTTGCGGTTCCCAAAGAAAATATAGTACGCATTCACGCCTCAAGTGGAACGACGGGTAAAGCCACTGTTGTTGGTTATACCAAACGTGATGTTGATAACTGGGCAGATATGATGGCTCGTTGTTTAAGTATGGCAGGGGTTGAACGTAGAGATTTGATTCATAACGCTTACGGATATGGTCTTTTTACCGGAGGACTCGGGGCTCATTACGGAGCAGAGCGTCTTGGTGCGACTATTATTCCTGCTTCCGGCGGTGCGACTCGCAGACAAATTCAGTTGATGAAAGATTTTGGTTCTACTGTTTTATGTTCTACCCCGTCTTATGCTCTTTACCTAAATGAAACAAGCCAAGAAATGGGCATGGACATGAAAGATATGGCTTTACGCATAGGGGTATTTGGAGCAGAGCCTTGGACAGAAGAAATGCGTCAGGAAATAGAAAGCAAACTTAATATAGATGCTTTAAATATTTATGGTTTATCTGAAATTATGGGTCCGGGTGTGGCTATGGAATGTGCTGTTGCCAAATCCGGTATGCATATTCAAGAAGACCATATGCTTCCTGAAATTATTGACCCTGTTACAGGCGAACAACTTCCTCCGGGTAGCGTGGGTGAGCTTGTTATTACTACTCTAACCAAAGAGGGAATTCCACTTATTCGTTATCGTACAAGGGATATTACCAGTCTTGACTATGTGCCTTGTGCTTGCGGACGGACGCATGTTAAAATGCAACGTATTTTTGGACGTAGTGATGATATGTTGATTATTCGTGGTGTTAACGTATTTCCTTCTCAAATTGAAAGCTTAATTGTTGAAACAGAGGGTGTTTCACCTCATTATCAAATTGTTGTTTCTCGTGAAAATAATTTAGACATGCTTGAGGTTTTAGTAGAACTTTCTGAAGAAGGGTTCTCTGATGAAGTGCGTACCTTACAATCTTTATCTAATCGCCTTCAAAAAGGTATTAAAGAATTTTTGGGTGTTACGGCAAAAATACGCTTGGTCGAACCAAAAAGTATTGCCCGCTCTGAAGGAAAAGCAATCAGAGTTATTGATAATCGTAAAAAACAAGCTTAAGGTATAATAACGCCTTGAGTATATTTTAGTTTGGTATAATCTTTTTTTGTTTTTCAACCAATATGGAGTTTAGCTATGAAAATTCAACAAATTTCTATTTTCTTGGAAAATAAGTCAGGACGACTTGCAGACGTTACCCATACTCTTTATGAGGCGGGTTTAAATATGCGTGCTTTGTCTTTGGCTGATACTAATGAATTTGGCATTTTAAGAATGATTGTTGACAATCCTGAAAGAGCAAAGGAAGTTTTAAAGGCAGCTGGCTTTACGGTTAATATAGCTTCGGTTATTGCCCTTGAAGTTCCTAATAGCCCTGGTGGGTTGGATAATATTTTACAAATGTTTAGCCAAAAGGGTGTTAACGTAGAATATATGTACGCCTTTGCCTCTCTTTGTGATGACAAAGCAGTTTTAATTATTCGTATTGATAATACTGATCTTGGTATTCAAGAATTACAAGCTTGTGGCTGCACTTTATTGCCACAAAGTAAAATCTTGAAATAAACTTTTTTATTGTTTTTTTATAAAACCCTAAATTTGTTCAATATAAAGTAAAATTTTAATATGTAATTACTTTTTACCGGATATGTTTGGGGTTTTATTTTATTTTTATTAAGTTTTGTAGGCATTATATATCAAGGTTAAAAGTCGTTTACTATGAATAAAAAAACCGCAGATACAATTATTACTACTCATAATAACGCTGATTTAGATGCTGTTGCCTCAATGGTTGCCGCAAGTTATTTATATCCTGAGGCTGTTTTGATTAACCCCTCAATTCAGGTTCGCTCTCATAGTAATGAATTTATTAAGGCTATTCCCAATACTTTTAAGTTTGTAAATCCTAAAGATTTTGATTTTAGTAAAACTAAAAATTTAGTGGTTGTTGATACAAGACAGCGTTCTCGTTTGTTGCATATTTCTCCTGTTTTACAAAATTCTGATTTAATTATTCACGCTTATGATCATCACCCTGATGCCGAAGATGACCTTAAAGTAAACTTTTCATTAGTAAAACCTTATGGTTCTACAGTTGCACTTATTATTGAATTACTTAAAGAAAAAAAAATACAACTAGTTGAACCCGAGCCGACTTTATTAGCTTTAGGGCTTTATGAAGATACGGGTTCTTTTAAATTTAATTCTACAACCGTTTATGATTTTAATGCGGCGGCTTGGCTAATAGAACAGGGAATAGATTTTAATATAATTCAAGATGCAGATAGTGATAATTTAAGCAGTATTCAGGTTAACACCTTAAATTCATTGTTGCAAGCGGCTGAAATTCATAACTTTAAAGGGATAAGCGTTACTGTCAGCGAAATAGTTTTAGATTCGTATCTGGTTGAGTTTTCTACTTTAGTGCAAAAAATGGTAGAAATGGAAAAAACAAAGGTTTTATTTGCGATTGCTCAAATGGCAGATAAAATTCAGCTTGTAGCAAGAAGTTCTCTAAAGTCTGTTAACGTTGCAAATATTTGTAAGGTGTTTGGTGGCGGAGGGCATAGTTATGCGGCTTCTGCCTCTGTTTCAAATATGACCTTGCCTGAGCTTAAAGAAAAGTTATTGTCGGAAATTTTTAATGAAGTTCAGCCTCAATTAGTTGTTAATAATTTTATGGCGAGTCCGGCTTTAAGTTTAAATATTAAAGATAGTATCAGTTATGCTGAAAATTTTATGGGGCGTTATGGTTTAAAAGCCGCACCGGTTATTAATCATGAAAAAAATCCTTTAAAACCTATAGGGATTATCGAATATCATACTGTTGTAAGAGCTAAAGCCCATTTATTGGGTTCTCTTTCTATTTCTGATTATATCAATAGAAATATTTTAAGCGTTTCTCCTGATGATGACCTTGATATTGCTTTAAATATAATAATTAATAATCGCCAACGTTTAATTCCTGTTATTCAAGATGAAAAAATGGTTGGAGTAATCACCAGAACGGATATTATTAATACGTTTATGCATAATAATGCTGATTATTCATTTGTTTTAGAAAGTAACGCAGATAAAACAAAGCTAAAAATACGTAATGTTTCAGGTATATTAAAAGATAAATTACCCAAATATATATTTAAGCTTTTGAAATTAGCAGGAGAACTCGGTGATGAACTTGGTTTTTCTGTTTACGTTGTTGGTGGTTTTGTAAGAGACCTTTTGATGGCGATTCCAAACCATGATATTGATTTATGTGTTGAAGGAAACGGAATTGTCTTTGCCCATGCCCTAGGAAAGCGTTTAAACGCTTCAATTACCGAACATATTAAATTTAAAACCGCTATTTTGGAGTATACCGTTGAAACTGATAGTGGCGAAAAAATTTTAATGAAAATAGATATAGCGACTTCTCGATTGGAATATTACGAAAGCCCCGGGGCTTTACCAAACGTAGAACATTCATCTATTCGCCTTGATTTATATAGACGAGATTTCACGATTAATGCGGTTGCCTTGGAATTAAATCAAACAAACTTTGGAAATATTTTAGATTTTTATGGGGCTCAAAGGGATATAAAAAATAAGATTATTCAACCGATTCACTCTTTAAGTTTTATCGAAGATCCAACTCGTATTATTCGAGCTATTTTGTTTGAAGTACGTTTAAACTTTAAATTGAGCCTACAGACAGAACGCTTGATTAATAATGCTATTCAGTTGGGCATGATCAAAAAAATTTCAGGACAAAGAATTTTTCATGGTTTTCAACTTGTGTGTGAGGAAGAAAACACCTTGGCTTGTTTAAAACGTATGGACGAGTTTAAAGTTTTGCAAGAAATTCACCCTATTTTGCCTTTAACCGATGCTAAAGAAGAATTGATTTTAGAGCTTGAAAAAATATCTAATGCGTATGAAATGCTTTATCAAAAGTCTAAACGTGAAAACTGGGTGCTTTATCTTTTGGCTTTGTGTTTGGGTGCGAAATACTTAGAAGTTTCAGAGCTTTTAAAGCGTCTTATGTTTAGTTCAAAAGCAACACATTCATTTTTAAGTATGCGTGAACAATGTCGTGATATGAAGTTTAAAATAAAGGCTTGGAGTGAAATGGCGTTTTCACCTCAAAACAACAAAGATAAAAATATTCGTTATAAAATGAGTATGTTGGCTGATATTTTGAACCCTTTGTCGGTGAATGCCATGATTTTTGTGATTGCGACAGAAAAAGACGCTGATATACGCAAGGCGATTTTATATTATATCACTAAAGCGAGAGAAGAAAAATTGAGTATAACCGGAAAAAGTCTTATAAAAATGGGAATGAGTCCCGGGGTTGAGATAAAAACGGTCTTAAAACAAGTTTTAGATGCTAAAATAGATGGCTTAATTAAAGATAAACAAGAAGAACTCAACTTGGCTGAATCTTTAGTGAAAAACTTTTTAGAAGAAAAATCAAAAAATAATAAAAACTAAAACAAAAAACTATGAAGTCAAAAAAGTTAATATTGAGTGCAGATTATATTTTAACCCAAAGCACTTGTAATGAATTACGGCAAGATAATTTTATTTTGGGAAAACAGGCAGATAACGTTGTTTTAGAAAATTGTGGGGTGGCGATCAACAATGGAGTTATTGTCGAGCTTGATAGGGTCGACGTGTTACAAAATAAATATCCTGACTATATCCATTCGGCTTTTAAAAATACGTTGTTGATGCCTGCTTTAATTAACGGACATACTCATGCGAGTATGAATATTTTTAAAGGCGTGGCCGATGATTTACCTTTAATGGAATGGCTCAGCAAACATATTTTTCCCAAAGAAGCAAAGCTGACTTACAAACTTGTTAGGGCGGGGGCTTTGCTGGGTTTTGCCGAAATGATTAGGACAGGAACCAACCTTGCTTGCGATATGTATTTAATTGAAGATGCTGTTTGTGAAGCGGCGGCTCAACTTGGAATAAAATTATTGGCAGGCGAAGGAATTTTCGCCTTTCCTTCTCCCGCTTATCAAACGGAAGAACAAGCTTTTTCTTTGTTGGAAGCTCAAATTGAAAGATGGCAGGGCAACCCCAACATACGTTTTGCTGTTTCCCCTCATTCTGTTTATACCACAACTGAAAGCTTGTTAAGACGTTGTCAAAACTTTGCGGAAAAACATGGGCTGCCTTTACATATTCATTTGGCAGAAAGCGAAACAGAAACAGAGCAAAGCCTTAAGTTACATAAACAACGCCCTGTGGAATATTGCAACAGGCTTGGCTTACTTAATTCCAATACAATTCTTGCTCATTGCGTTGATTTAACTTTAGATGAAATTGATCTTTTGGCGGAAAATAATGTAAAAATCATACATAACCCAAAAAGTAATTTAAAGCTAAATTCAGGAATTGCTCTTGTTCCTGAAATGCTTGAACGAGAGATAGTTGTTGGTCTTGGAACAGATGGAGCCGCTTCAAACAATACGTTAAATATGTTTAGCGAAATGAATTATGCGGCGTTAATTCACAAGGTAAACGCTAATGACCCGACGGTAATGTCGGCTCAAACGGTTTTAAATATGGCGACAATTAATAATGCCAAAGCTTTACAATGGAATAATGTGGGAAAAATAGCCCCATCTTATTCGGCTGATCTTATTGGCATTGATTTAAACAACATAAATCTTCAACCTCTATATACGCCAGTTTCACAGCTTGTTTATGCCGCCAATGGGCATGAAGTTTGCTTTACTATGGTTAATGGTGAGTTTTTATATAAAGATGGCGTTTATAATAATATTTCCTTGGAAGATATAAAGGCTGAGGTTAAAGAGATAAAAGCTTGGATAGAGAAAACTTAGCAAATAAATTATAGTTTGGTTAGGAGAAAACTCAGTTAGAGCAAAAAACAACGGTTCACGAAGTAGTTTTTTGTTTTTTTTATGAGTTTATGCTTTAGTTTTGTGTTTTAACATCTTTTCCATCTTCTATATACTCCGGTTTCACAGCTTTTTTATGCCGCCAATGGGCATGAAGTTTGCTTTACTATGGTTAATGGTGAGTTTTTATATAAAGATGGCGTTTATAATAATATTTCCTTGGAAGATATAAAGGCTGAGGTTAAAGAGATAAAAGATTGGATAAACAAAACGTAGCAAATAAATTATAGTTTGGTTAAGAGAAAATTTAGTTAGAGCAAAAAACAACGGTTCACAAAGTCGCTTTTTGTTCTTTTTTATGAGTTTATGCTTTAGTTTTGTGTTTTAACATTTTTTCCATTATATCAATGTTATAGGTCAAGGTTGGATCTTCTTCGGCATTTAGCCCTGACATGCGTTTCAAATGATGTAAAATCGCCTCGGCGAGATTATAGTCTTCATTTAACATAACCAATTGGAATTGTTCTACCCAAATATTGAGGTTGTTGCTATGCTTTAAGGCTTCGGATATGAAAAATTCTGCGGCTTTTAGACGCTTTTGAGAACGAGCAACCATAGCACGCATCAGCCATAAATCAGAAACATCTTGAAGCTCCTTACTGAGTTTACACATGCATAGTTCGGCGTTTATCCAATCCATATTTTGGATAGCGGTTTGGGCTTTATTTAAAAGTTCCGTTGTTGATAAGTTAAGATTTTCTTTGTCCGGGTTTAAACTTAAACAATCATCTTTAAGTATTTTTTCTACTTTGGGTAAAAAGCGTTGTATTCTGGTGTCTTCGATAGCTGGCGTTTCTATGTGTTGGTCAAAATATTCCATGCGGCGAGCCAGATCATTTTCAAAAGAACCTTCTACCCTGCCTCTTTTAAGTTTAGACATAAAGTCTTCACGTGATTTGAAATAATAATGATTAATTTGAATGCGTTGTATAGACGGAACGCTCCATGCACTGCCATCTGCAATTGGAAGATGTTGTTCGTTTACGCAACCTGATTCACAAATATACCCAAAAGCGTGAGGGTTACGACAACCTGTTGTTTTGTGTGGTTGCACAATGCTTTTTATATGACTGTCAGGGTTTATAAAGGCTTTGGTATATGCTTTGATTATAGGTTGTTCCGGTCTTTTTTCATGCCCTGAAGAGCCAAACATTCGCCAATGGATTCCAAGTCCGCCATGTGGTTCAAATTCTGCCAAAAAAGTTCGTAAATCATCTGTTTCGTGTGGCAATAAATATTCATCAGCATCAATAAAACCCAGCCATTGAAACTTTGAGCCAAAATTAGTGAGGCAATGGTTATAAGCCGGGAGCTGCATTACGGCACCGGAAGCTCTTAATATTGTAACCTTTGAAGTATCGGCAAACTTTGGAAGCCAAGTATCAACGGGGATTGTACTTTCATTGTCATATAAATAAAAATGCTCAACTCCGATGGAAGAGTGATAGGCGAGCCATTCTTTTAAAAATTTGTCTTCGTTTTTTACAATACAACATAAACCAAGATAGTGCATAACAGCCTGCTTTTATATAATTGTTAGATATGGTATTAGAAAAAAATATTAGATAAATAAAAGTATTGGTATTATTTATAAAAATATCTTGTGTGATGGTTTTTATCAAGAAAAAAGTTGAAAACTTTCACAACTGTTTTGTTTTATAAATAGAAATAAAATGAAATTTATGATGCTTAGTTTAGTTTTTATATCGTACTTAAATTTATAACTTATTGTAGTTTTTAATCTATGATTTTTGGCGGAGAAGGTGGGACACGTTAAAGTTTTACAAGCGTTTGTTTTATATGAGTATTAGTCTATATACGCCTTGCTTGTTACCCGCAAGTTACCCGCAAAAAGCTTAATATCTAAAATATTTGATTTTTTTCTAATTAAAATCAGATACTTAGAAGTGGCGGAATAAATACAATCCTCTTTTATGTGTAGTCTATTGATTTTACTTGTTAAAATAAAACCAAGTTACCCCACATTTCCCTAATCTTTCAAACTCATATAAACACGTTTAGTAATATTAAGCTGATTAATAATGCTACTTATACCGCTTAATATTGCGTTTGTTGAGTGTTCGCCGATAACAAGCATTTCTTTTTTTCGTGCAAAGTCCTTAGATGAAACACTATCAGGCGATAACTTTATAGTTATATTTGTGTATAGCGTTCTAAATCTTTGCTCTAAATACTTGATTTCTGTTTCTACCTCAAGAATGCGAGGAGGTAAAGCTTTAACCACTGGGGCTAGTTCTAGTTGTTTTTGTGGTTGTTCTTTAGCTGGTGCTATTGAATTGCTTTGTAGTTCATCTATGCGGGCTTGAACAAAGCTAATAGCCTTTTTTATTTGTTTAGGGCTTGCCTTGTCAATATTAGTTATATTTAAATGAGAATTAACTTGCGTCCATAAACGAGGATAAACCCCGCCGTCCCCGCCCAATAAAACAGCCCAAACTTTAACCAGCTTGTCTAAAGGTCTACGGTCTGCGATTGTGGTAGGGTGGTTTAATAAAGCTTGTTCCATTTTGTTAAAAGCTTCAATATATTTTATCTTCCACGCTAAAGCCTTTTTACCAGTAAAACCCATAGCGAGCAAAGTAAAGGCATCTCGGGTTAAGTGGTAACAAGGACGGCTTTCGCCTTTTTCGTCTATATATTCAACCAATCCAAAATTGGAGCGGTTAAATAATTCCTCACAATCATTTGTAATATTTTTTAACGCTCTTAAAACATGGGCATGTTGTTTTTCAAAATGTTCAGCTACTTTTAAAGACGATACAACAACTTTGCCGTTCACTGTTTCAACTAAATTAGTCATGATAAAAACCCCTCAGATTTTATTATTGGAGTTTTAAAAAATAAAAAAACTCCGAGAGCTAATAACCGTCTGAGAACGGCGGGCATATTCCCTTTTACAAGGTATTGTATTAGCCCACACTCGGAGTAACATAAGTATAATTATAGCATAAATAAAAATCATTTATAGACTTGACTTTTATTTAGACGCAAAAAAACCACGAAACTGACGAGCGTGGATCGTCTCAGACTAAGGCGTTATTAAGCACCTAATAAAGACGAAAGCATATTATAAGAAAAATGTCAATAAAAATATTAAACTATATCCCTTAGGCAATGTTTACACACGATAGCTTCAGTTTTTATTTTTTCAGCACAAAAAGGGCATCTACGCTTTTGTGGCAATAGTTTGTTTTTAAGATTTTTTAGCTCTAATAAAATCTGGTTGCGTTGAAAAATAATATATACAACTAAGCTTAATAAAAAAACTACATATAAAGAGAGAGATGTATAAAAAAAAGTTTCTGCTGCGTGAAAAGCCCTAGTCCAATGGATTGCATGGGCTTTGAGTTCTTTAAGGTCTTGTTCTTGCCTTTGAACTACCTCTTGCCTAGTTTTTGTCGGAAGGCGAGAGACCCACGAGTCTTCTGCCTTGTTACTTTCTAATGCCTTAGAACGTTCTTCAAAATCGCTAGTAAATACAAAAGACATCCTCTTTTTTGTTAGCATTTCTCTATGATTGTCTATAATATAATGTGTTACTATTAATACTAATATTATTGCTATAGTGATAATAAGCAAATTTTTCGTTGCTGAAAAAAATCTTTTCATAAATTCATACCCATTTAAAATATTAAAAAAGGCGGTTGGTTAAACCGCCTTCTGTTTCTAATTTATTGACAACGGTAAGCAACGCCTATACCTAAAGCGTTAACGGTTTCAGAGTATGCCCCAGTGTGAGCGCTTAAATCTCTTAACCATACATGAGTTGCTCCCATTTTCCCTGCTTCGTTTCTCATGTCGTTTCTAGCACCTTCAACAAGCTGTTTGTTTGGTGTCATTCCACCAGTAAACCAATTGCCCTGAGTTCCGACAACTTCTCCAAGTTCTGTGCAATCGCCTTGTGGCTTTTCATACACAATCTTCACTTTAAGCCCGTCAGGGCTAACAGTTTTAGCAGCACACCCCGCCAAACAAAAAACGCCAACTACACACAAAAGAAGCAAGAGAACCTTTTTCATAAAACCCCCATGTTTTAAAATATCGTTTATACTTTTGTATAAAAAAAATACGATAAAGACAATACGAAAAAAGCTTAAAAGTTCTTTAATGTTCGTTAATATCCTTTGATAACCGTTGTTGTATTATAAAACGCTTGACGGAAAAGGGCAAAAGTCTTATTTCTATATTGCTAAATAAATTTCGCTAATTTGCGTAAATGCACAATGGAGAGAAACTCATGCCAAGGGGTCAAAAATCTAACGATCTAACAAGGGGGCATTCTTGGGCTGACGTTGCGATGGTGCTTGTGCGTGGAGTATTACAGCTTATTAATTCAGGAAACATAATTGGTCTTATTATTGCAGGTTTTGTTTTCGATTTAGGCTTTATTTCTTATAAGTTAACCCCTGAAGACTCTGGACGTGTTTTATTAACTTTTATTGATATATTAAAATTTGATAATTTGTCTTATATCTTGATGCCTGCGGTTTTTGTTTTATACTTTTTATGGTCTAAAAGAGAAAAAAACTATCTTAAAAAAGAGCTTAAAAGGCTTGCTGAAGAAAGAACGGCATTAATGCTTGGCTTAAAAGACGGGACTTTAAAACCTCTCAAGCAACATTACCCTAGTTCGTGTGATGATAAAATGGAGTAATTTATGATATTTTTTAATTCTTTTATTATACTTTTATGTTGTTGGATATTAATGTATGCCAATCTAAATATACGAATAAAAAGCCATTATGATGTCTTTAGGTTTCGCCTTTTTGCGGTTAGAGACGCTCTTTTTATGCGTGCTATGAAAGGCGAAATAGACGAAAAAAGCCCAGAATTTGTTTTGTTTGTTAAAGTAATAAACAGCATGTTGAGAACAATCGAAGAAAAAGATTTTATCGGGATTTTAAGTTTTGTTATTAGCAAAAAAATGAACTCACCGAAACTTATTAAAGATATGCACTGTCTTGTAAATAAAAATAGTACAATCCCACATAATTTGTTAAAAGAGTTCTTTTCTATTTCACTTGATGTTTTTAACTATAACACAGGGAAACCGCTTAAAATCATACTTGTGATTTTATATTTAATACTAAATGAAACAGGTAAGAGCGTTAAGTTTATTAAAAATTATTTTAATGTTCGTGATTTTCTTCAAGAACAAAGTGCGTAAAAAACATTTTTAAAACAAAAAAAGCTCGCTATTTCTAACGAGCTTTTTTTTTACGAGTTGTCTCTATCCAAGAGACGAGTACACAAGACGGTAAAATACATATACGCCGTCTTGTGTTTTTTTGTCAATAAAGAGAATCATTATTTAAACTTTTAACGTTTATCCTCTAAAAACTACTCAAGCCTTGAGCGTTTTAACCATTTCAAACGCCGATAACACGCATTTATGACAGCCATAAAGACGCTCATTTTACTCCGCCCCGTCGCTCGGATAGCCGTCATGTAAGTTTTTAGAGTCATTAAGCCAGTTTAAAATCTCTTCGGCTGTGCCGTATTGTTCAATTGTTTTGCGTTTTTCTTTTTCTACAATATAACAAGCATCAACCAACATTCCAACAGCCGTAGCCATTTCAAAAAACAGATTTTCATCTAAGAACGCATATTCGCCATCAGACATCTTCCATTCTTTTGATACAATTCTTTTGGTTATAAATTGTAAAGTTGTTTGAGCTATTTTATTGAGAGCTTCTTCATCACAAGACACAAGATAATCATTCCAGACTATCCCGCCGTTATTCATGCGGTTATCACGGGCTTGTTTGATTAAATCATAAGCTTTGTTTCGGGCTTCAAGTAACGTCAAAGGCTTATTCCTTTCCGCTTCAAGCTTCGCCAGTTCTTCGTTTATGCGGGCTTTTTCGGCTTGCCAGAGTATTAGGAACTCTTCAACATCGTTTTTATATTCTTCTTCAGTTTCGATCGGCTCGTTTGGTTTGTTTTTGAACTCTATCCAACCTTTGCCGTCTGCGTATTGAATAGCGTGGACATTCGGATTAGCTTTATAATCAAAATAGAGAGCTTCGCCGTCTACGATAATTATTTTATCACTCGGAATTACTGTTATGTTCATGGTTTTAACTCTTTATTTATTGTTTTTACAGTTTTTGAATAAACGCTAAAACGTAGTACGGTGGCGTTACCGTTACTTTATGGTCGTGCGGTTTTTGGTCGTGGTTGTGTGGTTGTCCACCGCCTGTGTTATCCATCGCAGATGACAGTTTTGCTCCGTTGTAAATTTGTACAGCTGTGATCGAATGATCCGAATTTGCAGTAATAGCAGCCTTCGAACCAGAACCACTTGCACCATAAAATTCATGTTTATGTGCTGAGATTTGTGCAACCGTCAGCGTTGTTGCATTATTAACCGCTGTTGTATTCTCAGTAGTAGCATTATAACTGCCACCGCTTTCGCCAACTTCTTTGTAGTCTTCGCAAGCACCAGCCCCAAGAATAAATTTATCCCGAAGGTCAGGCGTACCGTTTGTGCCATCGCATAGTACAAAACCTTCTGGAATTTCAGTTATTAAACCGCCCCACATCATGATGACTTTTTTAAAGGCTTTTTCGTTATCTGCTTTTATTTGCTTAATCTGCTGTTCAAATAACCTTAGCTTTTCGTCAAGAGCCTCTTGTCCTTTAAAGCTGTCCCCGGGTTCTCCTTTATCTCCCGGTTCGCCTTTGTCTCCTTTTGGTATTTTTAAAAGGAGTAAGCCAGTATCAGGGTTATATTCCGCTTCTGCCTCTGTGCCTGCCTCTGTTGTTTCAGCGGTGGCGGTTAAACCTGTGAGCTGGCTGGCGTACTGTTCCGCAGTATCGGCGTTTAACTTCGCCCTGTCTGCTTCGGCTGTGGCAGTTATTGCTCCCGCTTCGGCTTTAGCTACGTTATTAATAAAAGCGTTATAAGCTGTTTCTCCGTCTGTTAAGCTACCGAGAGGGAAGGTTGGGGTGCGTTCAAACTTTTCACTTAATTGTTGAATTTGGAACTCTTGAAAGTCAAAAGCCCCTTCAATAACATCAGAACTAAAAGACCCGCCGTTTGCTAAGTCTAAAGGCTGAATAAACGGCACTTCTCTTAAAATGGTAAGCTTATACCCGTTTGGTAATAAATCGCCCGCTAAAGGGTAGCGTAGGCTATAACTTCCGCCACTTTGTTCTAGTCTATAATTGTTTTTGTCTGCCGGCGTAATCTTCCCGTCCGTATCCGTAATAACGACTTTTAAATAATCTTCTTTTAAAATATCCGCTGTTAATGGAAAATCAATAGGAAACAAACTTGCAGAACTGTTTCCGAGATACGAAACTTTGTTTTTTTGTGTGATTATACTCACTTGTTTTCTATCTCCTTTTTACCTTAAAATAGTTTTTCTTAGTTCAAGTTCGGGGCTTGTTCCGTCCATATAATTCCAAATGTTTTCAACAAACCTAGCTACTCCCTCGCTGGCTATACCGTTAACAAACCCCCCTGTGCGAATAGCTCCGGTAACGCCTTTTTTAAGTTTTTCGTTTCTAACTTTTTTCTTACCTTTCTTTTTCTTGTCTTCGCCAAACACGGTCAGTATATCATAGCTTGACCTTACAAGCATATTAACACTGCCAACAACAGGGCTTAGTTGATAATTATATCCTTGAGCAACAGAAGCGAAATCACGAGCAAAAGGAAACATGCCTACCGTTTGTTGTAAAAATTCAAGCCCAATCATTTTCAACCAAGCTTCTTCATCGTCCGGCATCTCTTTGCCTTTTAATGCTTGGAACGCTATTGACATTGCGAGTGGTATAAGTTGCGTCCAAAGTATAAAATTGGCTGTTAAGCTTATTTGAGAGCCTTTTGTTTCGGCTCTTTGAATTTCTGTAAAATTCAAGGCGGTTAAATTATACATTGTATTAAAGAAGCTATAAAACATGGTCATAATTTTTGTTAATTCCGACCCTCTTTGAATTGCGGAAAGGTCAGAGACCCGCCCCGAACCTTGAGTGAGTCTAACTACCTGATCAGCGTGAGCCACTGCTTTTTTCATATTGCCGTTATAAAGCTTTATTCCTTGTTCTAAAGCCCCATGAAAAACAACCATGTCAACGCCAAGCTGAGCGTATCCAATTGCCGTTAATGCGTGTTTTTGAGTGAATTTCACAACGCCACTTTCTATTTCTAAAAAATTGCCTGCGTCTTTAATATCTCTATCAAAACTCTTTAATCGTCCCGCCATAAACTGGCTTAAATCTTTTGTTTCTGCCCAGAGTGCATTAATTTGCTTTGTTTGTTCAATCGGGTTTAAGCCATTTCCAAAAACTTTTTTAAAACCTAAAGCCAAGTTTTTAGCTCCAATCCGATTAGCGGCGATAGCAAAGCCCGTACTTTGCAAAATAACCGTGCCAAGCTTATAACCCAAAACAAAAGTAGTTGTTCTGGATCTAAACCAACGCATGGAACTTTCAATATAAGTGCTGGGTTCTTTTTTTTCTCTGGCTATGTCTTTTAACCAAGGCATGAATATGCCGTGTCCTTTTGTGCCTAAACTTTGAGTTAAAGCCGTTGATACTTTCTTATCTCTGAAAATTTTGGCTGTGTCTAAAATAGCCTCTCTCATCGTTATATCGTGAACAACGTTATAAGCATGCGAAGTTAAAACTCCAAAGTTATAAATAAGCGGTGTGCCTAACCCCTGTTTAGCTCTTTGTTTTAAATGTCCTTGTTTTGTCTGGGTATGAGTTCCGCCAAATTCATCTTTCATCAACTCTTTTTCGTTAAACTGGCGGGCGTTTTCGCTCTTTTTTACGTCATATGCTATTGGGTAATATCCACCCCTAAATGTACCGTATTTTGTTATTACTGGGCTTGCTTCTACTTTCTGCGGGCGTAAACCTCTTAGCCGTTCTTCGAGTGCAAAGCTTTCTTCTCTAAAGCTTTCTAAAAAGTCCCAAATATCTTGACAAAACTCCCAATCTTTTTGGGTTAATTTATCTGTAATCGCTAAAATATTATCTTGAGTTAAACCGCTTGCCAAAAGTCTTTGGCGATTTATTCCGTTGCCTAAGTTTAGAGCCACACAAAGCAAGTTTTCTTTGCTGTGTAAAACTTCTTTATTGTTGAAACTTATAAAACCTTTGATTTTGTTTTTTACTTTGTTCTTTAAGCCATAGTTATCTATGGTTTCGTTTAAACCTTCAATAGCGATTGTTTTATCAGAGAGTGAGTTAAGTTCCTTTTGGGTAAAATGCTTTCTAAAAATAGCCTCAACTTTGGCTTGTTCTTTTGTCATTCTGATATTTTTATTGTCTAAAGCGTCAGAAACGGGCTTATACCCATGCAACCACAATAGCCCTTGATTGTTTCCATCAACCTGCATCATGGTTGTTTCAACTTTTGCTAAGCCGTAATGAACGCCTGCAATGGTTTGCTTGATTGCGTTATCATCAGCCACTAAATTATGAGTTTTAATTTTGTTTTTCGCCGTGATACTATCGGCTATTTCTGTTGTTAACGCCTCTAGCTCTATCTTTCCTTGTTCTGTTTTGATTGTTCTTAAGTTTTCTTCTATAGTCATAATCTGGTTAAGTTGTTCTTTTAAAGCTTCATATTCGCCAACGGTTAACTTGTTTAAAGGTTTTCCATCGTTATACATAATATTATCATCAACTATCAGGTCATAACCTTGGTCTTTCGATTGTTCTATCCAGTCAACAAAAGTCTTGTGGCTCCGTCCGTCTGCTAGGCGTGTATCCGCCTTGGTTATGCCATAACGTAAACCTAAAGCCATAACCATATAACGGGCGTTCGGGTCTGCCTTTTTATTATTAACAAAGCTTTTTACACTCTTGGTAAAAGTATCAATATTTTTTTGATTCTCTAAAGCCAGCTTCGCAAAAGCTAGATTAAAACGCACTTGAAGACCTGACTCATAAGCTGTTTTCCACTCACCTTTAGAAATAGCGAGTAGCTCCCGCCGTCTAGCGAAACGCATGGCATTTAAAAAGCTTTTGTGTGATACAGCTCTGGATAAGGGCATACCCTGCATCTTAATAACGGCGGCATCATCTATTTTAGCTTGTTCAATATGCTCACTGCCGTTTAGCTTGGCAACATGGCGATTAATAAAAGCGAACTGTGTTTCAATTTCTTCTTGTTCTAAAAGTAGGGCTTCGGGGTCAATATTGTTTTTTTCAAATTGTGCATTTCTTTTTTTGACTATTTCGTTGATGTGATAACTAATAGGGGCTGAATTAAGCAAATCTGCCACCATTTCATCAACATTTTTATAACCGTATTCTTTGGCTATTTTAGCGGGGTTTCCACCTTGATTTTTCAGACTACCCACTTTTAATTTCTTTTGTAATTTGTTTGCGGTTTCTACTCCAAAAAGAGCGGCGATTGTCTCTTTATCAAGAGCTTTGACCTCACCGTTTGCATCTTTATTACCTAAGTCTTTTCTTAGTTTATAAACTTGTTGTTTCTCAAGTTCTGTTTTGGCTTCTTGGGCAAAACCTTTAAGCCGTTCACGGCGATTTTTAGTATTTCTGATAAAACGCTTTTCAGTTGCTTTTTCTATCGCTTGTTCCATTAAACTTTTCACAAAAGAGCGATCAGGACCAACAACTCCTAAAGCGTCAAGTTGTTTATTCGTTAAATCGTTTAGTTCATTGTTATAAGCCGTTTGTCTTACTTCAACTTCGTTAGCGATAAGCCTATCAAAAACGCCCCTAATACCATCATTTAACGGCACTTTTAATTGTAAACTGTTTTTATAAAGATTAGTGAGCCAGCGTTTAAACCTTGCGAACGCTTTAGCCAGTTTACTGTTGGGGGCGTTACCTTCCATCAAATAAGACTCAACCGCCTTAGCAAACTCCTCATGCTGATCACGATTAATATTATTATTTTTAACTTCTAAATAATCTAAAATCGTTTGATAATCGGCTTGTAGACTTTCATCTACTAAACCGTTGTCAACCATGTGCTTGATTTCTAATAAAAAATAGTGTGCCGTTTCGTGAAATAGGGTAGAGACGTTGGCGTTTTCGCTTAAAGTAACTGTGTAACCGTCATCAGCTACTTTCAAACTACCTCGTGGCGGTTTTGCTGTTTTTTTGTCTTGATAAAATTCTTCTTCATATATCGGCTTGACAATATCTTTATCCGTGAGTATTTTATTGTCATCAAAACGCTTTGCATTAAACATAACTGTGGGCAATTGTAGCCCACTGAGTGCCCTGTTTAATGTAAAGCTTTTGTTTTTGTTCCAATACCTTAAATTGCCACTTTGTATCTGTTCTTTTATAAAGCCAGCCTTGCCGCTTCGCCCATGAATACTGGCAATTTTATTTACTTCTATATTACCATGTACCGTATTTAAATGAATAGCTACAACAACAGGCATGCCTTCATGAATATAATCAGTAAGAACAACCAAACTATCCGCCTGTGTCTTAGAATCAAACACCATCACAGGGCTAGCGAGCTGTTCGGGAATGGTTTTTATAAAAGACAAAGGTAGCCCTTTATCCTCTAAAACTGATTTCATTTTATTAGCTAACATTATTGTAGGTAGGTCTTTAACGCCCAAAGCTTTTAATACTTCAGAGGTTCTACCCGCTTGTAATACTTCGTTGGCTTTTGGTTTTTCTGATTGAAGTTTATTAAGCCCTTCCGCCCACTTCTTAGAAGCCTCTTTAACCCTACGTCCATAATCAATGGCTTGTTGCTCTTTGGTTTCCAGTTCCGCTGATTTTTTAACCAGTTCAGGCAAAAAGGCGGGCGTTAAGTCTGTATCTTCTTGATATAAAACATTGCCTATTTTTTGGCGTGGTGCTGAGAGTAGGCTAACTAAAGCTTCTTCATCAAAATCTAAAGGAGCGAGTTTTTCGTTTACTAAACTTTGAGCCGCTACGTCTATTCCAACAGCCCCCTTTTTAGCGTTTCCAAATATACCAACACCATAATTTCTAACAATTTCTTTATATGCGTAAGGGTGGTTTCTTTTTAAAGATTTACCGTCAATAGTTCCCCAAACGTGTTTTATGCGTGGGTCTTTGTCTTTTAAAAGATCTTTTCCAAAAACTTCTTTGGCTACCGTTTGGTTATATTCTTCCTCTAAACTCGCAAGTTGCTTCGGTGTTAGCGTTGCGAATTGTTCTTCTGTCCAGTTTTTAGTGTCTTTTAAAGTTAAAATACTGTCATCTGTGTTAATATCTCCGTTCGTTTCGGTTTTCGTGTTACCGCCAAACGCCTCTGTCTTAATCTCTTTTATGCGTTTAAATCTTTCAAGAGTGCTTTCTAAGCTTCCGCCACCTATGCGAGTTGCACCGTTTTCAAACATATGAAGCCAAGTGTTTATATATTCTTCAACCCCGCCTTCTCTGCTTGAAAGCTCTGTAAAGAGGTTAGGGCTTTGTTGTATAGCCCCTGTAAGCATTTCTCTATGTCTTTGTTTCTCAAGCTCAAGCTCATTATTTAACGCCGTGTATTCTTCGTTTACGTTTAAAGCCTTTTCCGCTTCATGTTCGCTAAATTCTTTACTTTCTTTAACGGTATAATCTTGTTCGCTAAACTTTACGCCTTCTTTAAGCTGGTCTGAAACAGGCGTACCGGCAATATAAGTTTGATACTTAGCTAAAGGAACTTTTATGGAATCACCTAAAGCTAACGCCGTATAAGCCATATTTTGATCTATTCCAAGTTTATCAAGCAAAGGCTCATTATTTATAATATCGCTCTGAAAAAAGGTCTCTGCGTTAATATAAACGTCTTTCATATCGCTATGTTCAGAGGCTCTTTCCGCAAACTCTTCAAACTTTTCAGGCATAAGCTCACGGGTTTTAGACTCGCTCGCTAATTCATCAAGCGTTTTAAGCTTTTCTTGAGTGTCGTTAACTTGGGTTTCTATTTGTTTTTGTTGTAAGGCTGATGTCGCCTGATAGCCAATATTCCCAGCACCGCCGAATAAAAATGCTAACACTAAAGAGTCAAGTTGCTTAGCGGCGTTTAGGAAGCGTGTTGTTGCTTGTTCAATGTTTTCTCCTAATGCCCAGCTTGTTGCGAGAGGTCTTGCTAAGTCCTGTAGGTATTCTGTGACTCCTTCTCTTCCACCCGCTACGACTGTTGCTGTTGCTTTATTTATTGTTTTTTTTGCTAAACTGTTTGTTGCTTTGTTTAAATTCTTTTTAAAAACCCCTTCAAGTCCAACCTTGTCAAGTATTGCCGATATACCCATTTGAGCCGTAGATGCACTTAAAGCTGTTTCTGGTGCTACTCCCTGACTTAATAACTCTTTTTCTAAAGAGCCACCGTCAGACATGCCCATTACTCCATAGCCAAAATTGCCACCCCCCATAGCCGTAACTAATAGCCCCGGTGTCATACCACCTATAAGATCAGAAATACCTTCCGAATAAAAATCAGAATTAAATAGAGAACTATTTGTAAAACTATCCCAAGTTTCAAAGTCTGAAACCTTAAGAGACTTTACACTTGTTTTTAAATGGTCTCGTTCTTCCGTAGCATATTTGTAAAGCGTATCTCTCAATAAATATGCGTTTTTAGTGGCTACATTATCGTTATCAAATCCTATTGCTTTAAAAACATTTCCTAAATGACTTAATGCAAAACCACTACTATGATAAAAGCTTTCTCTTGTACTTCCTGTCCAGCGGTCAAACTCCTTTTTGAATGGTGCTGAATTTTCAATATCTTCAATAGAACGCTTAATAGAGTTCTCATCATAAAAACTAGCCGTTTTTCCTATCGCCGTATCTTCTTTATAAATAATTGCGTTTTCCGTGCTTTCCGCTACCCAATTGTTTACGGCTGGCATTTGTTCTAAGCGTTTTACTAAAGCCATTTGCTCAGCTTTTGCTATGTTTTGGCTTATAACTTCAGGCGTTAAATTTAATTCTTTACTAAGTGTTTTAGATTGGACGATATTATTAAGAGTTAAACCCTCGCTGGCAATAATAGCGGGCATAACAGAGCGTTCAACGTCTGCCTTGGTAATCCATTTATGTTGTTTTGGCTGTAGTGGCTGAACCTGTTGCGGTTCGGCTGTTTGTTGTACGGGTTGTGGTGGTGTTGGCGGTGTAAATGAATTGTCTTCGCCTGTTTCTTCATCTCTTGGGCTGTATAAATAATTATTGTTTTCGTTTGGTTGGTTTTGGTCTTGTTGTTTTTCTATAATTAAACTCATATTTAAAACTCCTTACTCGGGTAAGCCCTTAAGTCTTTTGTAATATCTTCTTATGGCTGTCTTTTCGCTTTCGCCGTCTTTAATCATTTTTTGAACTTCTGGAGTTTGGGCGTATCTTGCTTTTTCTTCTGCTGACAGCTCTGAAATATCAGGTAGCCACTGGCTTCCTTGTTTGTTTTTGACAGCCTCTAAATAGTTTTCATCTACACCATATCCAAGATAAGTTCTTGTCTTGTCTTGGGTTTCGCCGTCCATGATAAAACCGCTGATAATTTGCCTTAAGTTATCTACGCTTGGGGCTAAGCCGTCTTTAAGCAATCCGGGCGTTCTTAAAATAGTTTGATAAATATCCTCACCGTCATATTTATTAGGGTCTACGTCTAACATTAACATGACTCTATCAACGTCTTTTTGACTAAACCTGCCAAGCTTTCCGCCGTCTGCATAATATTTTCCGAGTTGTTCCGCCTGCTCAAAAGTGAGTTCATTATCAAGTGCGTAAGAGTCTATCTCTTCTTGGGTTTTTAATGTGCCGTTATCAACTAAACGCCTTGCGTCAATTGTTGCTTTTTGATTAAGAGCAGTCTTTTTATTATAAGATCCTTCCGTAAGTTTTTTAGTTAAAAGCTCTTTCCCTTCACGACTTAAACCTTCAATTTGTTCAACATTTGCCAAAGCGTCAAATCTGCCTGTTTTATTCTTTTCCATATTAATTAAGAATTGGTTAATAATGCTTTGGTCTTGAGCTTTTACTACTGTTTTTTGTCTTTCAAGGTGGCCTTTAAATCTTTGGCTTAATTTTTCTTGAAGCTCGGGTTTATCCCTGTATCCGTCAATCACCTTAAAAGCGTTCGCCTCTTGAAGCTCAAAAGGCAAGCTTTCATTGTTTTTTACCAACGTTTGATAAATAGAGTTTTCTTCTTGTTCTTCTGCCAACTTTCTATGATGCTCTTGTTTTTGAGCTGAATAATTAAGTATCTTTTGTTGGTTTGGGTAACTAAGCTTATTAAAATCTGCGTTTAAAACGGCTTCCTTGTGTTCTATTAAACTGCGTTTTTCTTCTTCCAATCTTCTTGCAACGCTCGCTTGAACTTCGGGCGTAGAAGAGGGGAAGTTCCCTTTTCTTGCTTCATATAAATCATGTAAAAGGGTTTCAATTTTACCGTCTTTATTTTTTGAATACGCCTCGTTCATTAACCGACTAGCCCCGCCTGTTCCGTGTTGAATTACGGTTGAGACAAAAGCCGAACCTAAAATAGGGTTGTCTTTGATTGTTTGTTGAAGGGTGGGCGATAGCTTAGATGAAGCGGGGTTCACCATGCGTTCTTGTATGAATTTCGTTTCAAGTTCGGGTGTAATTAAACCATCTTTAACACAAGCAAGCCACATTTGAGCCGCCGCCCCTTTTTTAGAGCCGGTATTAAAACCACCAAGCTTGGCAAACCGCTCTTTTACTTCGGGGCTTCCATTTTGAGCCAACCAATCAACGAAATTTTGAGCCGTGCCTTGCTTGCTTGAAAACTGATAAGTGCCGTAACTCGTACCACCATTTTTATCATATCCGATAGCACTACTTCCACGCCCTCCGGACTCTTTGCTTGCCGCTAAATAATAAACAGAATTCGGGTTGTTCTCGTCTGCTTGAAAAACAAAATTCCCGTTGTCAATTTCCTGCTGAAGCCTTAAAAAGGCATCATTTTGAATAGCTTCGTTTAAGTTGCCGTTAAAAACAGCCTCTTTTCCCGATGAATCAAAAGCTTCAGCGTTAAACGCTCTTTCTTCGGCTATGCGTTCGTTTGTCATGCGTTGCTTGTCAAAAGCCGATATATTCGGGTCGCTCAAAGCTAACGCAAGTTTGTCATCACTCGCTTTTAAGATAGAGCTTTTATATTTTTCAAGCTCTCCAAGTTTATAAACATTTGAGTGATTTACATATTTATTTTGAATATCATTAGCTTTTAAAGCAAAATACCTAGCTCGTTCGCCTGTACGTTTTGCGAGTTCCGGTTCAAGTAAGCTTTTTGAATAACCAAGCATATCAAGATCAACACCTTCAGCATTTTTACCTTGATACTTCTCACGGTTTTCAAGGTCTCTTTCTTGGTGAGCCTGTTCTAATCGTTGTAACGCCTCCATATCTTCCAAACTTTCAAGCTTTTCTTTATCTTTTAAGCTCTCTTCTTGAATAGCCACAAAAAGCTTGTTGGCATTTTGGCTAAGGTTTGCTAAGCCGTCCCATGCCCCTTGTTTATAAAAAGCGTTAATACTTGGAACAGAAGCCACAGCCCCCGCATTAGCTGTTGATATGCCTTGATTGCTTTGATTTAATGGTATTCTCATTTTGTTTTACTCTGGTTTGAATTAATGTTTATTTTAGGGCAGTAAGGCTTAATGAAAATTGCTTGGCTTTTACCATTTTGTACTTTTGGAAAAATAAGGGTTTGTCGCATAAATAGCATCTTGCATTCCATCATAATAAGAGCTTCCTGCTGGCGTACTTGTCGGTTTCGCCTGACTATACATAGCCATTCCGCTTCCAATCGCCCCCAACATAGAAGCCCCGCCATTAAGCCATGCGTTACCACTATTGAACTTAGAATTATTTGCTTGGGCTAAATAAGAGCTTTGTGCGTTTTGTGCTTGCGTTGCTCCTACTCTGTGCGACCACGCCGCATTTTCTGCGTTAGCTGTGATAATATTTGCATCATACGCCGCTTCTGACGCACTTTCAGCGAGCATTGAAGCGGTTGATCCGCTATCTAACTCAAACCCGTTAGAGGCAAGCATAGAGGTAGCTTCACCCTGTAATCGTCCGGCATTTCTTAAATGTCGTTCACGATCTGCGATGCCTTTTGATATTTCGTTTTTGGCTAATTGTTCTTTTGTTGCTGCTTCTTGTGATGCTACTTCTGCCCCATATCTCGCTTGAGCTTCGGCGGCTTTGGATTGTTCTTTGCCTTGTTGAATAGATGAGGCTGTACTTACTGCTGTAGATGCGAGAGTTATAATTAACCCTGCGATTGGAATACTACACATAATAAATTACTCCTTATTTTTATTTAATTTAACTGTAAAATCTGTAGAACAACTCATTTTTATCAATGCCCCAAGGCTTGGCTTCTTTTTCTATTTTAAAACCAGACCACCTGAGCCAGCGTATAGAAAACTTGTTTTTGCTGTGAACATAGTTCTCAAGAGTTTCAAACGTGCTTTTCATCAGCCCTACATACGTTCTACTTTCTTTTAAAAGGCTAAACCTAGCCTTATAAATATCTGGCGTACCTAAAAGCCAAGGAATGCCAGCCTTGCTTAAAATAGAGCCAGATGGTGCAACGCCCCAGATGAAAGCGGGCTTATTGTCAACAAGACAAACCCAACTCAATAAAGAGCGGTTAAGCGAAAGGTCCAATGCTTCAATAGGCGTGTGTCCACTAAAGGCTTTTAGCTCTAAAACGTCAGCTTCTCGCATATTTTCAGCAATAAAAGAAAGGTGTGCTTGTTTTGCTGTTACTACTTTAATGTTCATTAATTTACATCCATTTCGGGCATGAGTGCTAAGATAGTCATAGGTAAGGGTTCGCTTGACCTAACACAAACAGTAATTTGATTTTTAGCGTATTCGGGGACTATCACTCTATGTTGTCCAGAATAAGGCTTTAAAGCTGTGTCGTAAGCTTCGGTTGTTCGCCATTTAACTTCTTCAAGTTTATCAAAATTACAACCAATTTTCGCTGTTACCGTGTCTTTAAATAAAACATTAACGGCGTTAATATATTTTTTACGCCCAAGACTCGCTCCGTCCCGCCTGATCATCTCAACGGGCATAGTCTCTAAATCAGCGTTATAAGGTAAACCAACAATAATGTTGCTGGCTTCGTGTTCTAATTCAATACTTCCATTTATAACTTTTCTATTCGCAACGCTCGAACCGTCTGCCAAGGCTGAAACCTGAAGACCTTCTAAATGTTCAAGCCCTATAACTTTTCTTGTCGCTTTGCCTTTATATTGAAGCGAACAATCCAAATAATTTAAGTTTACTAATTCGCTGTCGTTTTCTGCCAAGACTTCTAAAAAGTGTTTATTGTTTCTTCGGGTTGTTACAAAAAGACAATCATCTTGTCCCTGCGGAACGCTACAAACAGTCTTAAATAAACCTTGAGTTGTGTGTTTATGCCAAGCAAAGATTTCATGCTCTGCTTGAAAGGTTAAGCCTAGCAAAACGCCGTCATTACGCACACACCAAACAATAGAATGAGGCGAAGGCTGATAGGTCCAACTGATTATTCTTTGGTTTTCAAAAAGGTGAGAGGCTAAAATAGTGCGGTCGCTCCCGCCGTAACTATCAGCGGCGAAGTCATACTTTAAATCTCTAACTTGACGACCTGAACGGGTAATATGCAAAACGGTATCACCAATAACAATAGCCCTTAAATGTGCGGCACTCCCTCTATAACTCTGGGGCGTGGCTTTGGCTGTTTTAGCGGTAAAAGCTCCTTCTGATGAACTTAGTTCCCACTCCATGCCCGCCGCTCCGAGAATTAAAGAGCGTAAAGGAATAAGCCAACAAACGTTTGATACTTCATTACTCGCAATTGTTAACTCTATTGAGTCATCAGCCTTTAAAGGTATTGATGATGAAAAATTGTCATAATCCCCGGACTTGCTCATCCAAATAGTTTGCGGGCGTTTAATGCTTGAAGCAAAAACTAACCGCTGTTCAAAAAAACAAACGGTGGCGGGGTAATCATTTTCAGGGAATGGATCAAGCCAACGGGGATAAGAATCACTGCTTACCGGTTGAATATTATAATCTCTAAAAAGTGTTTTAGAAGCTGTCCCGATAAAGCCGGCACTCCCCCCAAAAGTTGACTTATAGATACGATATTCAACGGCACCGGGAACAACGTCCCAATAAATTTCTACATAATCCCCGGCTGACCAATTGTTACTTGCCGGTGCCGTTGTATTAATTGCTAGACTTGCCGCACTTTCTTTGTTTTTTTCGTTTACCGCTGTAATGTAATAGGCATAAGGCGTATTCACTTGAGCCGGTTGTATTGAACCGTCTGACTTTTTCGCCTCATTTACAAATTTTATATTGTTTTTGGCTGTGTCTGCCTCGTATAAGTCAACAGCAACAGCCCTATAGTGTCCGCTACTCGTCTCATATATCGTGTTTTTAGGATAAGCTAAAACAAAACCATCGGTGCGAGTCCCTGAACCTTTAATATATAAATTTTCATGGTCAAGTAGGTCATAATCACCAGCTCCGCCACCGATAATACCGTTGACGTCCCCAAGCCTTCTTGTATACAAGGGAAAAGACTTTGCATATTGTAGCTTCATATCCGCTAAAACGTTCAGTTTAGGCGGGTTTATATCAGGTAAAAAAGATATATCTTCAAATATCCAATTGTCATGAGCGAGGCGTTTTAACTTTTGGGGTTTAACCTCTTGCATAGCTATAAACAATACATCAGCCGATTGAGCGTAGCTTAATTGTTTAGCTTGTTTTAAGGTATAAGGGCTAGCTATTTGATAAATTGTATCATCTTTATAAATAAAGCCGTCTTTTGTGGCTATTCTAAGCCATTTTTCACCAAAAACCAGGCAATAAGCTTGGTTAGAATTAAAAACAAAAGGTATTAAAACGGCTTCTCCGTCTATTTCGTCTAAAAGTTTAAAACCTGTGCGTTTAATCGCCCCACCATGAGGCTGAACCAACATATTTGTAAGATTTTTACAGCCTTGAGCATATTTTGATAAGTCTATTCTGCCTTGTAAAGCGGGTGATAATTCTCCGGCAGTAAAAGCACCTTGTAAATTAGTAAAAGACATAATAATTTACCTCGCTTCTAGCCACGGGTTAGGCAGTTTAGCGGGCTTTTCGGTGTTACGCTCTGAACTAAACGCATCAGCTAAAGACCTATGGTAAAATTCTAAATAACGCATTTGTTTATTAATATCGTTTGTCAAAGCCGTGGCTAATTCAGAAGCTAAGCCCCAAGCGACAGCATTTTTAAAACTCATCGTCCATAAATTCGGGTCTTCAATTCTTGCAATATATTCTAAAACTGCGGGGTTAGAGCCTGTTAAAAGATCACGCTCTCTAATTATAAAAGGCGTTGGTTGGTTGTCTTGATTATGCCCCTCCAAACAAATTGGGCGTAAACAATCAGCAGGCAACTTAAAACAAAATGGGTATTCAGCATTCACAATACTGCTTTCAACAATAGCCAAAGTTTCTTTTTTGCGTGCGAAATTCCACGCATAAGAGCTTAAACTTAAGTCTCTGATGTGTGGATATAAGTTATTACAAAGGCTTGCTTCGGTGCTGTCTTCATACGGCGAATTAATCCGCCCAAGCTGATGACCACCAAGCCTAGCTAAACTAAGATTATAAATAGAAACAATACTTGCTGTTAATGCTGTTTGTGCCTGCATAAATACCCCTTATTTATTTTATATTGCGAAGTTGTTTTTATGCGTCAAAGGCAATACCGGAGGTGATAATGCCGCCTGCTAATGTCCCGGTAACGGTATATCTTAAACCGGCGTATTGACTAACACCCATAGGAATACGAGTATCAACAATCTTTCCGCCCGCAATTAAAGCAGCGTTGGTAATAGGATAAGTTGCTACCGTTACAGGGTTAACCATAATCCCGTTATTAAGCTCACTGCTGGTTAACAATTCGACAACCAAAGTGCCTGTACCAACATAAGGAGTAGTACAAGCGAACAAGCTGGCGTTATTATTGGCACTAAAATTACTAATGCCTAAATCTACAATATTGTCAGCATTAGCCGTAGCCGAAACGAGTTGTTTATCCGAAAATAAATTCTCTTTATCTAAAATCATTTTGTTATTCCTTTTTTTTTGATCAGTTGTTTTTTTAATGTGTTTTTTATTGATAATTAGCTAAGCTTAAACGACTCTTGTTTCAGTATTCACTAACGCATCAGAACGGCGAACCGGAATTTCATCAAAGTCTACAACTTTTTTCCCTGCTACTTCTCTAATGCCAAGGTGAACGTTGTCTGCCCTGCGTATGGCGTTACGCAAGCGTTTACGTACGTTTTTATTCACATAAAAAACAGGCTTGCCTAAATTTTGATTTGGTAAAGACTCAACAGCGGAAACCATTGCTTCAATCAAGGCATCATCAGTGATTGTTGCGAGGTCAATATTTGCGATACGCACAACATAACGCCAATCACGAACGCTTAAGCCAATAGACCACTTGTAGTGAGAGCGGTAACCTTCAAAGTTCCCGCCTTTTCCGTCTTGCAATGTTACTTGACCTTTGTCTGTGTGAACAAAGCCAGCCTTAGAACCTTTAGGATAAAAGCAATGAACAGTTTGAGCTCCCCAACACATGAGCCAAATACTGGAAAGCTTACCACTGGCTGTGCCTTTTGCGTCAATAACGTTTTCAGCACTCGCTGCTTTTTTTACGTCTAAAGTATTAAAACGAGGGGCTAATCCCAAGAAGCGTTCCGGGTTTTTTGAGGTATCACCGTAAAATAAAGTGTTTGCCATTTGCTGGTTCATTGCTTCTAAAAATGCGGAATCTTCTGAAACCCGATAAGACGCAGTGTTACCGTTTAAATCTGCAAGGTCTTTATCAATTTCAGCATACGCCTCAAGATTACCGCAGTTGTCTGTTTGTTGAACGGTTGTTGATTTGCTGGGTTGTACCCCTTGGTTAATCATTCGCCACGCAACAGAAGGCAAACCGCTACGCATGGTTGTTTTATTCCCTGTTGGTAGATTCCCTTCTAAAACAACAGCGTCCTCTAAAATTTCGTTAGTGTTTTTCAAAGTTTCTACAATAATATCTACCTTGCCGTTAGGATCTAAACGTTTTGCGATGTCGGAAAAGGTAGGGTTTTTTTGTGCGACTACTGGCATCTTTCATGCTCCTTTTGCTTGTTTAAGGTTATTTTTTAAAGGTTAATTAGTTGAATTATTATTTACTGTTTGGGTACATAACTTCTTCAGCTGTTTTACCTTGTCCCCCAGCTTCGCCACGCTGAAAACTAGGTTCTGCCAACTCTTTTCCAATTTTAGAAATAAAGTTAAATATAGCGGGGTGTGAGCCTAAATAAGTTTGGTTTAAAGTTTCAATAAGTTCAGGGCTTCCATATTGAGCCAAGGCTTTTTGAGCAAAACCAATATTGTTTTTAAAATCAGGAGAGCTTTTAATTGTTTGCTCCCAACTTGAAACCGTTTCGGCTAATTGCTTCTGACTTTCGGCTTGACTCTTGGCAATATGCCCGGCGTATAATTCCGCCAGCTTTTGAGCCTGCCCTTGGTTTAAGCCAAGTTCGTGAGCGGTATTACAAAATTGACTTTGTAAGGCGTTATCAACTTGAATGCTCTTATCAAAAGCGAGTTGATAGCCCTCTGGCTTTTCAGGTACTACGGCTAAAGGGTCGGGCTTTTCTTCCTGTTTGCCTTCTGCTTTTTCTTCTGTGCCTGTTTCGCTGGTTTCCTCAGTTTCCTGTTCGGTGGTTGTGGTTAAATCTCTGGTCAGTAAGGTGTCTACCCCCTTTGTTTCTGTGCCTGTTTCCGTTGCCCCTGCTGTTTCCGTTGCTTGAGTGTTGTCTGTTTCATCAGCCATATTTTTATTTCTCCTGTTCAAATAAAAGTGTTGTTAATTTTGACTTGTCTACTCTTTCTATTTCAGTGAGTAGCCATAAACCGGTACGTCTTAATCCTTCGTTGTGAGCGGTGGCGTAAGGGTCTTTTTCGGAATAAGAGGGCGATAAAACGGCGGTTTGTTTTAAAATACGTCTTAGAACTCTTACCCCTGCGGGGGTTTTTAAAAGCTGTTTTAAATCTTCCTGTTCCTGAAGGTGCTTAAGCTCTTGGCTTTGTACGGTTGCCATTTACTGAACTACCTCCCCATTTTGACCGCCACCTAAAAGGTCTTTAATGTTCAACCCTGCGTTTTGCATGGCTTTAGTTGCACCGCCTGCCATATCTACCCCTTGTTGCATTTGTTGCATCTGTTGCATTTGGGCTTGTTGTGCTGCTCTGCCTTGTCTGATTTGTGCCACGGCTTCATCAGAGCGTATCAACTTAGGCGGTACGCCCAGCATGTCTGATACCTGATCAACCGCTTCATCTAAATCAAGCTTGTCTATGATTTCAGGATTTAAAGCCGCACTTTGACCCACAAAGCCAACAACTTGTTGAACTGCTGCAATACCTGCTTGTTTTTGAGCTTGAGCAAGGATAGAAACAAACTCTATTTTGATTTCAAGCCCTTGTAATATCTCTGGTGGCGGGCTAATCATGCCGTTGCGTTGCATAATTCCAAACACTCTTTCAATAAGAGGCTGAAAGAGTTCAGAACGCAGGCGATCAAGTACAGGACCTAACAACAACATCTTTTCAGAGTTGCGTTCTGCCACTTCGGTAGCGGTCATTTGTCTGTTGACCTGACTAATCATCAAGAACAAGTCGTTAAAAAAGACTTGTTTTATCTGGTTTTGAATGCTTGCGGTTGTGCCTTCTAAAGCTTGTAAATTAGAGCGTACTTGATAAAGCGGGGCTATCGCTTGTTGACCTTGAGCGAGCGAAGAAACGTAGTTAATCGCCCCGGGGCTGATGTCTGGGTAAACATCTTGACCGCCATAAACTGCTAAAGGCGGATTAACTTCTTTAATTAAGGCTTCAATTTTGGTCTTTTGCATCTTTTGCAACATGCGACAATCTGACAAAGCGTCCATAGCTGGCGAACGTCCATAAATATCACTGCCCGTTACGTCCCAACGAGGACAAAGAGCAGGGAATTCATAATAGCCACCGTCCTCTAAAACTTCGTTACCACCACTTAAAAGCATGTAGATAGAGGTGTAAGCCCTTTCTCTTTTGTTTTTAGCGTCATCTTTCTTTTTGTCGTTTGGCTCAACAGCGTGTAAAACGTCAATCCAATCGCCGTTGTCTTTGTCAGCCATGTCTTTTATACGTTGGGGGCAGTCCTCCCATGTTTCTACTATTTGTTTGGCTGTCATGCGTAAACGCCGATAAATAGCGTTAACCCGTCCACTTGCCGAAGTGTCTAAAGCATATTCCCCAACGGTGAAACAACGGCAACGAATAACCGTATCCGGATCTTCTTCAACAATTAAAGCCCCTGTCCCAAAAACAGCAAGCTCATGATAAAGCATGTGAATTGAGTCATAAAAGTTAGAACGACTAAAAACAGATACCATTTTCTCTTGAGTGTCGTGCAACCATGTTTTAGCCTCGTCTTGTTGAGCTAGGTTATCATCTTGAAGCCCAAGCCTAAACCAAGGGCGGGCGGGGCTAGTTAAACCGCTTTGCATACCGGAGGCTAAAGTCCTAACACTTAATAAACCCGTTGAGTCTATTAGGTCTTTATTTAACTTGTCGCCTTTGTTCGTATGGTCTCCGGAGTTTAAAAAACGAGAACGCCTTGGCAAAAAGTGAGTTGCTAAATCTCTATAGTGAGCTTCCCAATCTTTACGCACGGCTTCAAGGTTAGTTAAACGCCGTAAACACTTTTTCTTACGTTCTTTGTTGCCGTTGTCATCGTTCATTTATTCACCTAATAACTTTTTACCGCCAGCCGTTGCCGTTCCCGTATCGCCCAAACCACCTGTTAAAATAGTATCACTCCTGCCACTCGCTGCTAGTCTGCGTTTGCGTTCGTTATCGCCAGCTCTTGCGGCGTCTTGGTCTGCTGAAATAGGTGCTACCACCGGTGGTGGTGTTGGTGCCGGTGCTACTTCCGGCATGCTTGGTGATGAACCGCCCATACACATAAATTACTCCTTGGTTTTTGGTTTGTTAAATTAGAGATATAAAACTTTAACGCCGTAATCCAAACAACACTGATGTTCTAAAATACAACCTCGAGCCGTTCGCCAACCTTTCATAAAAACTACTTGGTCAGCTTCTTTGGCGATTAATTCAAGACTTTTTGCCAAATAAGCCAAAGGAATGTTTTTAAAGTTAGCTTCCTGAAAGTCTTCAAAGACACTGTCTATGACTTCGTGTCCTTCGGCTTCCAGTTTTTCAACAACAGCCTTTCTATTTTTGTTGATTTCTTCAGTTGTTAAGCCTTTCATAGGTTGAGAAATAAGAACCTTCATATTTAAAACTCCAGTGGTTAATTGTTAATTCCACAAACTAAAATCATTCTTAGCCTTTTGACGTGATGCCCCTTGCTTTAAACGTGGAAAGACCGCACACATTTTGGGGTCTAAAATGCGAGCGATACAATCAAGCATGTCATCATGAGAAGAAACGGGAAAAGCCTTATATTCTTCCTCAACAAATTCATGCGTAAAATTTCTAGCCTTACCCTCAACATCAATAAAAAGAAGAGTAGAAGGGAGGTAAAATAAACCCTGCTCAAAAATAGGAACAAGCTGGCGTATGCGTTCAACCTTGGGCATAGCCCCGCCAAGCTCAGTGATATTAAAACGGTAGCCCTGATTCTCTTGCATAAATTTAATATGCTCTATATCTGCCTGCATTCCGTAACGCTCATAACCAACATCTAGCGGTCGATATTCCCGATGTAGTTTAAATAAAGTGTTGGTGCGTTCGGTGAGGTTTAAGCGGTCTCTAACTCCGTCAACAAGATAATAATTGCCGTCTTGTCCAAGCCCAATAACAGCGAATACACTGTAATCACTGCCTTGTTTTTTAGACTGAGCGGGGTCGCATAATAAATAAATGTTCATTCCTTGCCATTTTATGCGGTGATTAGCTTCAACATCGGCATACTTAAGCCATTCTTCTTTAAAGCCTTGAGTTTTATCGGCGGTAGGGTTTTGCAACATCTGACAACCAAAAACATAAGCCCCCATTTCTCTATACTTTTGTTCTAAATCGGCTTTGCTTAATAAATGTGGTTGTCCGTTTGCTTCTCCGTTGTCTGTAGCGGGATAAATACGAGGGTTCGCCGCCTTACGCTCAAGCATTATTTTATAAGTGTCATTAAAATGGTAACGTGTCCCAATATAACGGCGTTCGCCACCTCTAGCACCAAGGTTTAAAGATAATGCCCAAGCTTCAGTAACTTTGGCTATCATCTCAGGAGTGCTAACACTTTCACGAGTTACAACATCATCATAAATTAAAAGTGAAAAATGTTTACCTGTGGGCTGTCCATCGACTAATCCCCAAGCTTCGAGCGTGGCTTCTTTGGGGTTGTTTTTACGTTTAACAATTATTCCGCAGTCCTCTGCCCATTGCGGGGCTTCTTTGTGCGGTATGTCATATAATACATCGGGGTAACACGCTTTTAGTAATTCGTTTTGTTCAAACTCAGCTTTAATTTGCTTTAAAAAACCTTTGGCGATAGGGCGGGTATGTGAAAATATACCGATTGTTATTTCAGGGTTGTTTAGAATATCTTGAATGGTTAAAGCAAAGGTAATAATTGTAGATTTATAATGTTCTCTAGCCCATAAATCTAAATGCCCGTTAGGGCTGGCTTGTACTTCTTTACAGCGGTCAAACACCCAGTCATTAAAACAATCTTCACGCTTTAAAAGATAAACGAGCAAAAAGAATAGGTCTCTCTTGCCTAGCTCTGCTATTGTCGCAAGGTAAGCATTTTGCTTTTCGCTCATTTTAATAAGCTTTGCATAATGCTTCTTAGCTTCGTTTTTATCTTCAAAAGGTATCATCATTGTTACTTTTTCTTGGTTTTGTTTGAATACAACTTGTCAATTAGCTCTAAAGCTTCGGGATTTACGCTTAAATCTTGTTTAATTTCGCCACTTAATTCTAATTTTTGATTTGTTTTTCCATATCCACGGTCTAAAAGCTCTTTGGCTGCGTTGATGCGATCACTTACTTTAAGGCTTGTTAAAGCATTGGTTAAAGCGTTGATCGCCGGAATTGCCTGCTCTTTTGCGAGCCTTACAACATCAGCATAAGACAATACCTTAGCTTCTTCATTCTCTTGAGCCTTGGGCCTTCGTTTTTTCGCTGTTGCTGTTTTAGTTTGTTTAGGTTTTGTCATTGTTTAGATGCTTATAGTCTGCTATAAGTGTTGTAATGGCATTGTCATGTTGATTCACCTTGTCCCAAAGTTTGTTAACAGACTCACGACTTGCAAAATTATCATTACAAGTGAAACGCTGTTCTAAAAGTGCATCAACCTTGCTTTCTACTTTTTTAAAAAGATGCCAAAGCAATGTACCAACTATTGCTAGTAAAAATTGCAAGCTAAAGCTGGCGATAACTAAGAGCATTTCTGTATTCATTCTATTTTGTTCCTATTCCTTTGATTTTTTCCCAAGACCTTAAAGCACCAAAACCAAGCATATTAGCTAAAATAATAAAGAGTTCGCCAAAATCAGCACGAGGCAGTGAAGGCAAGTGTCTTAAACTTTCAGGGTTTGCGACCAGTAAAACCCAGTTGAACGTGGGTTGAAATAAAAAGTTCCAAGCGATTGCTAAAACACACACCCAGCCAACAGCAGGACGCCAACCTGCAACAAAAATAGAACTATGTCCCGCTTCAACTTCATTAATTTTTGCTTGAGCCAAATCATGCTCAAACAATGTTTGCATTTGTGTTAGTTCGCCATTTTGCTGTAGCTCAATTAGCTTTAATTTAGCCCGTTCAGCTTCGTTTTTATCGGGGAACAACTTATCAATTATCTTTGTTCCAAAATTAAAAATTCCGTCAATCATACCGCTAAACCTGCCACTGACCGGTTTGCATTTGTTTTGCTAACTCTTCAGCTCTGTCAAAATATCCGCCAACACCATCACCAACTTGTTGCGACCAAAGTGATTGCATCATGTTTTTAGCGGCTTGATCATAGTTCCCAAGCTGTATAAATCTTAAAGTGTTTTTAAACTTTAAAAGGCTTGTAATCCCCAAGTTGAAGCACATATTTACAACAACAGCCTGACGGGCTTCGTTTAAGTTACGCCACCAACTTAAATGCCTGTCTAAATCATCAATACAAGCCAAAATATCAGCCTTTAAAAGACGTTCGGCTTGCTCTTCGTTTATTGTGTCTTTTTCTTTGAGAATTAAACCCGGAATAGGGTTAGCGTCTAAATTATGCCCATAACCGATTGTTAATTTGTCAGCAGTACAGCGATAAGCAATATGAAGCCCTGCTTTGTTTTTTCTACAGCCTTCGTGGCGTTTTAGTTGCCTAATAAACTTTAAGTTGTTAATCATAAAAAAAGCCCCCTAAATTTTGCTAAAAACATAACATAGGTTTTTAACTTTTTAGGTGGCTTATAAAAAATAGTACTCTATCAATACTCTACCGATACGCTATCGGTACACTTTAACGCAAAAAAAAACTTGACAGCTTTTTAAAAATTGACAAAAAGCAAGACTTGCACTATTTTCATTGTGTATTAAAAGCATAAAAAATAATTTTTTTTAAAATACAAATGCAACAAAATAGCTTATCTTAAAAAACGATTAACTCCTTTAATTCCCTTTCTTAAATCTTTATACATAACTGATTAAAAAACTTTTAGGTAAAGCCCATGCTACCAGCTACAAAAATTAATGAGATAAATGAACCTTTATTTGAGTGTTTTATAAATCTTGATACTTTAACAGAAGTACAAATTTATAAATATAACCAAGAGATTGATAAACTAGCCAAAGCCAATAAAGAAGGAGCATTACTTGCTCACGCTTTGCTTTGTGCTATTCAAAACAAAAACGAAGAAGCTGTTAATGCGGTTATGTCAGTTGTAAATATAGCTAATCACAAGGCATCTTTTTTGAACAGCATGAAGATATTAAGACATCTAGGCAGAATGTATAAATTGCATGAAGTAGCTTGTTTAGGTTTTAAAAAGTACCCAACAGATAAAGTGATAATAAATGATGTTATTGAATCTTCTCTCGCTACAGAAGATGCGGTTACTTTAGAATTAGCCTTAGAACATTGGCATAAGTTATTTAACCAACCTCACCCAAGCGAACTTATATTTTACTTAGAAGAAAAAATAGCGAATGAGACAAAAGCTACGAAGCAAGAACCAGAAGAGATTGATGAAGCCTTGGGTCAAGTACTTAACCTGTCCGAAAACAACTTATTTGAATCTGCTATATTATCAAAACGCATGAAAAAACTCGCTCAAGATTTAGCAGATGAGATAAACTGTGATGACTAAAAACAATATTTATACTGCTTGGCTTGGTGGTCTTTTTCGTAATAAATATCAGACTCTATTCTATAGAGCCTTAGTCTTAAAAGAAAAAGACCCTAATAATTTTAAACAACACCCTGATGCAAAGTTGTTTGGTACCTTGCAAAACTTAATGCCTCTTGTCTGCGAAGATCCAGAACATATCAATTATCGTTTGGGTAAAACATTAGGAAAATCATTTAACCACTGGAGGAGGGTTAAAAGACATGGGCTATCTGATAGATACCGTTTATTTTTTCTGCCTTCAAAAAAAGAACAAAAAGTATGTTTTGCTTGGTTAAATGACGAATGCACTTTACGCAAAGATGGATCTAAAACAGATGTATATAAAGTTTTTAAAAAAAAGCTTAAAAATAAAAAAATTGCCAATCAAATAGAAGAGCTATTATTAACCGCACAGCCATTTTCTTAAAAATCTTTTTTTACCCCCGCTCATTAAGCCACTTACTAAGCTCATAATAATCAGCTTGCAAGCCCCTACCAACTCTAACGATAGGGGCTTTTTCTTTTTTCCACTTAAACACCATATTGCGAGAAACCCGAAAGGCTTCGGCTATTTCTTTTGTGCTTTTTAAGCGGATAGGTAAAACGTTGTAATGATTTGTCATTGTTATAAATATATTTACCCTGTTTAAAATTAAATCCAAGTTTAAATTAAAGACGCTTGGCTTGGTTTTAGCTCTTCTTGGCTGATTATTTCGAGTTCCCAACGTGGCTGTTCTCCATAAAATTTACCTGTTTCTAAATAGCCTACTACCTGAGCGTCATCACGCCAAAACGAAAGCCGTGTTAAACAATCTTTGATATTTTTAATTAAATTATCTAAGTCTGGCTTTGTTGTGGGGCGTTCAATGCCCGATATTGCGTTATTCTTCCACTTGTTAGACTTACTTTGCGGAATGGGTAGGTAAACTTTAACGCCTAAAAATAACGCTCCGGTTAAAGGCGTAGCGGGGCGATAAGGCAATAATAAATTCTCAATTGCCACTTCTTCCGCAACTTGAGTATTCGCCTTGTAAGATTTAACAAAACCGCCACGGTTACAAAACTTTGGGCGTTGCTGTGCTTTTGGAACAACGGGTAAAATTATTTTTATGCTCATTTTTTTAGCCTGCCTTTTATTGAAATCTATTGCTTTGCTAAAACCTCAGGGTTTTGTTTTATTTCACGCTCAAACGCAACTTTTGGCTTAACGGGGTATCTATCACCTAAAAGCTTAAATGCTTCATGTTCCCACTCTGGCGAACCAGTCTTTTGACCTTTGCTTAAAAACTCTTTGGCTTGAATGTTGCCTTTCATGCCAAGATTAAAAATCATTGCACAAATTTCGCTTTCTCTAAAAAGTTCTTCTTCTGTCTTGCCTTCAAGAGCTAAAGGACCATTGTTTAAATGCTTGATGGGCTGAGCGGGGCAGTTATTATAAGCCTCTTGAATATCCGCCGGCGTTGGAAAAAACCTACAAGTTTTCATAGCCGAAGTAACCGCTTGTCTAAACGCCGCATCGTTCAAGTCTTCAAAACAATCGTGATATTCTTCCGCCAAAAGCTGACATTCTGCCTCACTCATGTTTGGGCGATATATCAATGCAAGGGCGGTTATCCGCTCCAAAACAACTGTTGGTGTTGCCATTCTCTTCTCCCTCTTGCCCTTTTTGACCGTTATGACGTTTTAAACTTAAGGCTAAACTAGCTAAACCATGCCTAGCTTCTTCTTTTTTCGTGTACCCCGTTCGCCCACTAGCCCGCCCATCAGCGGGTGAAGCTCTGGCGGGTAAGGCTTTGGCTTCGTCCTCTGCTACGGCTTTAAACGCCCACTTGAGCAAGGCGAAATAGTGCGATTTATAATCATCTTTGCCTTTAGACCCAATATAAAAGTTTAATTTTTCTATAGCTTTATGCGTTAGTTCTTTGCCTTTTAGCTTGATAAGCTCTTGATATTCTTTTTCGCTAAGCTTTACAAAATCGCCAAAAAGCTTTTTATCTTCTGCTTTGGGCTGTCTTGTTTCTGCTTGCTTTACGTCCTGTTTTGCTTCTGGCTTTGCCAAAGGCGTTAAATTTTTTTCAGAACCCAAAACAGGGGGAGTGTGGCTTTCGTTTTTTTCTTCTGCTTCACGCGGTATATTTATACACTCTCTTTTTTTAATACAACCTTCTTTCTTATCTTGGTTAGGATAGGAAAGGAGAGGAGAGGGGCATTGCTCGTTTAATGCGTTAGCATGATTTAGCATATGCTCGCTTGATGCGGTAGCATTATTTAGCATTAACTCACTATCTTTATTAGTTTTATTTTTCTGGCTACTAACTCCCCACCTTGCGTGAGCCGCTGCTCTAGCTTTTTCGCTTCGTTCTTCAGCTTCCGCAACCCACGGATTATGCTTTAACCAGTTATGTAAAATATAAGTATCGTTTTCAAATTCTAAAAAACCGATTTCAAAAAGTGCCGTTACAAATTCCCCTTCGCCACCTTCCCAGTCAACGGCTATTTCTATGTCCTCAATACTCATACAGCTTAAAATACCGCTAGAACGATGATTAGCCGTATAGGACCAAAGAGCAATTAAACAGATAATACCGTCAGAGCCTAAGCGTCTTTTCAGTTTTTTAGTTTTATGATGACTTAAAAAATCTGTTTGCACTCTAAAATCTGTGTTCATTCTAAAATCCCAAAGCCGGGTCTGGCTGTCTAAACGTTTCTTGATCTGTGGGGCAAAATTCTTGATCTAAGTTAAAGCTTAAATCATAACTATAACGCTTAATTTTAGACTCTGATACTCGTGGTTTTGCTAAGTTTTTAAGTCTTCTGCGTTTTTCTTTTTCCTCGTATGTTGCCTTTTGAGAACATAGCGGAGAACAATATTTTGCATGTGGCTGAGAACTTAAAAACTCAGACTTACAAAAAGAACAAGTTTTGAGTGTCGGCTCTTTTTTGTTTCTATCTTTATTTCTACACCTACCAGAGCAATATATAGCAAAATCACGCATGGCTAAAAACTCAAGCCCGCAAACAGGGCAAATTTTATTGATTTTCATATAAAAAACCCGATAAAAGTCTAAAGATTTTCTAAAGTTTTGGCGATAATATAAATATAGCTAAGTGAAAAGATAACCCTGTTTAAGTGGTCTGAAACACCCTATTCCCCGCCTGATCAAATTCATCAGGGTAAAGCCAATATAAACGGCTTATACCTGTTACTTCTTCTAATTTTTTTGCGACAATGGGGGCGGGAACACGTCTTTTATTCACTATATTTGAGAAATGTGGCTGGCTAATATTGCATTTTGTTGCAATATCTTGCTGTGTTTTTGTATTGTTATGTGTTTTCATGAAATATATATATTTCATTTTAAAATAAAAAACAAGATATATTGCTTTAGGAAATTTGACGATTATTTCTAAAAGAAATATAAACATTCTATATAACAAATATGGATATTTTTATGAGTGCAGAAAAAATTACATCACTAGCTTTAAAATATTGGCTTACTAAGCTAAATCTAAAACAACAAGATATAGCAGATAAAGCAGGAATAACTCAAAGTCATATTTCTAATATGTTGACTGGTCGTAGAGGTATGACTACCGAAAACTTAGAAAAGATATGCGATGCCCTTGATATAACAATCCCTGAATTTTTTGCTTACAAAATAGACGAAGATAAGCCCGATGTTGAGTTTATTCCCTTGCTTAAAGCCCGTCCTCGGGCGGGGAATGGCGGGTTGGAGACAGACGGAGACATAACGGGCTGGTACTCCTTTCACCAAAGCTTTTTAACTCGTAAAGGCGGCTCCGTTGAAACTATGCGTCTTTTTCATGTTGCGGGCGATTCTATGAGTCCAACGCTGAACGATGGTGATATGGTTTTGATAAATTTAAAACAAAAAGACGTAACCACGGGGCATGTTTACCTAATAAGAATAGATGATGAACTAATGATAAAACGCTTGGAAACAAAACCGGGTAAAATTATTCTAAAGTCTGATAATCCTGATTATGAGCCAATAGAAATAAATAAAGATGATGAATCTGTAAACTTTGAGATCCATGGTCGCATGGTCTGGAGCTGTCGGGAGTATTAAGAAATAGCCTTGTAGTTAAAAAAAAGGTGGTTTTATGTCAAAAGATTTTCACGATATGCAGTTTGATAGTGCAAGTATTCTAAAGCTAGATATATTTGCAGATTATTTAAACTCTTGGTTGCCTGTTTTTGTTCATGATGAATACACTAAGCGAATAAATATTTTTGATTTATTTTGCGGTCCTGGTGTTGATAAAAAAGATAATTCAGGAAGCCCCTTGCAAGTTTGTAGTGTTATTAACAAGCATAAAGACAACCTGAGTAGTAAAAATAAAACGATTTTTATTTGGTTTAATGATAAAGATAAAAAGAAAGTAGACCAAACTAAGGTTAATACAGAACCATACCTGAAAAATATAAAATGCTTATACACATCACAATCTTTTGAAGAGTGCTTTGAGCAGATAAAAAAGCAGGGGTTTCATAAAGACGAAGCTAATTTTTTCTTTTTGGATCCTACAGGTTTAGTTAACTACCAAGAAGTATTGACCTCTTTGTTTTCTTTTAAAAAAACAGATTTTTTATTATTTATACCTTCAAGTCAAATTGCAAGATTTTGTCAGCAACCAGGCTTTCAACAACTCGGTATTCCTGAAAAGGTGACTGAAAGAGATATGCCTAAATATCTGTGTACTCATCTTAAAAGCTTAGTTCATAATAATGACATATTTCTTGTGCCCTTCTCTTTAAAGAAAGAAAATTCTCGCAATAATAATATTTATTGCATAATTTTTGGCTCTAAACATTTGCTTGGCTTAGATAAATTTTTAAAGGTTCTCTGGGACAAGTCAGATAATGGTGAAGCGAATTATAATCTAGGTGGTGATGTTGTTAAACAAGACCAATTAGCTTTACTGCCAGAGCTTAATATACCGAAAAAAATACCAAATTTTCAAGATGAATTAGAACAAAAAATAAGAAACAAAGAGTTTGTATTTAATAAAGATATTTATATTTATGCTTTAACTTCAGGTTTTTTACCAAAGCACGCTAAGGAAGTTTTATCTAAATTAAAAAAAGAAGGCTTGCTAAAAAAAGTTCCTGCTCTTAGCTATGATAGGGTTATGAAAGAGGCTGAACGATTGGTATATGCTGATATTTAGTTGTTTTTGTTGTTTGCTCATGGTATTATGTTTTAAACAATCAGGAGAAATTAAGTGAGTGCTACTAAAATAGAATGGACAGAAACAACATGGAACCCTTTAACTGGGTGTACTAAAGTTAGTAGTGGTTGTAAAAATTGTTACGCTGAAAAAATGGCTTTACGCTTACAAGCAATGGGTAGTGCGAATTATATAAATGGCTTCAATTTAACAATGCATGAACACGTATTAGAAATGCCTTTTAAGTGGAAAAAGCCACGCTTGATTTTTGTTAACTCAATGAGCGATTTATTTCATGAAGATGTTCCTCTAGTTTTTATTCAAAAGGTTTTTAACGTAGCAAAGCGTAACCCTCAGCACACTTTTCAGGTATTAACAAAAAGATCTGAACGCTTAGCAACATTGGCACCACGCCTTGAATGGCACCCAAACATTTGGGTTGGTGTGAGTGTTGAAGCTCCGCAATATAAAGACAGAATAGATCATTTACGAAAAGTGCCTGCTGCCTTACGCTTTTTATCCTGTGAACCACTTATCGCTGATCTAGGAGAGCTTAATCTTGACAATATACAGTGGGTTATAGTTGGTGGAGAGTCTGGAATAGGTGCAAGACCAATAGATAAAGAATGGGTGATTAGTATACGTGAGCAATGTAAAACACAGAGTGTCCCATTCTTTTTTAAGCAATGGGGTGGTGTAAATAAAAAGAAAACAGGTCATGAATTAGATGGAAAGGTTTGGCACAGCTTCCCCCAAAAAACAGAATATTGTTGCATTTTTTAGGAAACAAAAGTTTTTAACCACCCGCCCCAGCATTCGTTGGGGCTTTTTTTTTGTCCTTTTTTCTGTCCATTCCTTACTTTTAGTCATGTTTTTTTATTTAATGTAATTTTTTTTGAAAATATTTCATTTTTATTTGAAATATTTCTTGAAATACATTTCAAAATGAAATATATTTAGCTCAACAACGAACAAGAAAGCTTGCGAAAGAATATTTACGAATAGAAGTAGCAATATAGCTAGCTTGTTAATTGTTACCTCAAAAAGCTTTTACACGGGCAGCCGAAAGGGGTGTTGGATAACCGTTTTGAACTAAACGCCAACATTGCTGGGACAGCTTACAACGGTTTAAGCGAGGTCTTAACTCAAATTAAAGATTAAATTTTCGCTAAAGATAACGCAATAGACCGGAGAGCGAGAAGCTAAAAGGCTCAGCGACACTTTAGCAAAAATGTTGTGGTTACTGCACCATGACGATGACCCTCTCTATCAACTAGAGGCTTTGTTTTTAAATAACCTTTAAACTTAACCTTTTAACATCTCTGTTTAGAAATAATCAGGGAAGTCTTTCTTACTATTAGTTGTATTTATTGGCTGAGGCGAAGTAGGCGGGTGTTGGATAACCCAATGTTCTATTAGTTCCCGCCTACAATTTATCACTCTTTAAATCTTTGAAAATCAGAGCGAAGAAAGCCCTATCTAGGCGTTGTACGGAATAAAATCCCAATGCGTTTAGAACAAGCCGGAGCGGAAAATATGCAAATTTTAATTTTTTAAATGTGCTGTGAGTGTCTTTTTATTCCCAGCACAAAACAAAAAGTTAAATTAAAACTTTAACCTTAAAAAAAGCGGGTACTTATGACCAAGCAAGAATTTATAAAAAAGCGGGTAGATAACTTATATATAAACTCGCTTTGTTCAGAGCTAGCGAGCTTAAAAACAATCCATAAATATATTTTACTTTGTTTAAAACAGGCGAAACAAACGAATGATACAGAGCTTTTGGAATTTATAAACCCTTACGAAAGAGAAATTTATTCAAGGAGAATAGCTAGTGAGCTACGATGTGTTTGATGTAAGAATTGACGAGTCCTTGGGCTGTCTATGTAAATTTATTGACCACGAGGGCGAACAAGCCGTTTATGATACTTTAGAAGCGATTAGGTATAAAAATGATCAATATGCCTTTTTAGGCGAAGCTACTCAAAAGTGGTTTAAAAATTGTGAAGTTCTCGAAACAGAAGAATTAAAAGAATTTGCTCTTGAAGAATATGAAGAAGAGCAAAACTTTAATTTTGCAAAAGCCTGCGGAAAGTTTTGTCGGTTCTTACAGCCGGAAGATAACCCGACAGCCGATTATATAATTGATATGCTCGAAGATATTAAAATATCCGGCGATAAAACTTTTTACAAAGGGCGTTATTCTCAAAAATGGTTTGAATCTTGCGAACCGCTAAGTATAAATACATTAATCTTTTTACGTTGTCCCGATATGGAGTTTTGCGAATGTTGCTAGATACAGAAAGACAAGTGATAACCGAAAGCCCTAACGCAATTCGCCTTAGGGCTTCTTCTTTACCTGATTTATTAGACTGTCCCCGCCGTTGGGAGTCTAAAAATATTTATAAAAAATACCTACCAAAAACAGAAATAGCCTTACTCGGAACGGCAATCCATAAAGGAACAGCCGCTTTTGACTTAGGCGTTTTAAATTTACAAGAAATAAGCGTTGATGATGCCGTGGGTGTTGCTGTTGAAGAAATATGGCAACCAAAAGATGAAATCAAGTTTGAAGAACTAACCCAAGCTGACCTAGAAAAAATAACTAAACCGCTGGTTACAAAATATTGTAACGAATACGCAAGAACTCTAAAATATTTAGCGGTTGAATTAACTTGCCCTGACTTGTTAATTAGCGATTTAGGTATAATTTTAACTGGTACGACTGATAGAGTATATCAAGATGAATTTGAGAATATCGGCATTATTGACGTAAAAACGGGTAAAACTGCCGTTAGTGCTGACGGAACAGTAAAAACAAGCGGGCATAAAACACAACTCGCCGTTTACGAACTTTTAACCGCTCATGCCTTGGGTTGTGATTTAACAGCCCCCGCCTTGATTATCGGTATGCAAACAGGGGCTACCGCTAAAGCTCAACGTATCGGTATCGGCACCGTTAAAAATGCTAAAGATGTTTTAATTGGTAATAGCCTTGAAAAAGGTGTTTTAACTCACGCTTCTAATGTCCTGCATAGCGGTATTTTTTACGGCAATCCAAAAAGCATGATGTGTCATGTTAAATACTGCCCAAACTTTTTAACCTGTACCAGTAAATAAAGAGGTTTTTTATATGTCTCAAGCTCAAACAGATATGCAAACAACAAACATTGCACAGTTACAAAATAATATAGTTGCTAACAATGATAGTGTTGAAATTGGCTTTAACAGTACAAAAGGCTTTGAAATGATGCAACGCATTGCTAAAATGCTATCTGATTCAAGCTTAGTTCCTGCTCAATATCGAAACATTGTGGTTGATAAAACAACAAAAAGAGAAGTAATTAATAAAACCGCTCTTCCTAACTGTATTATCGCTTTAAATATGGCTAACAGAATGAAAGCGGATCCGTTAATGGTTATGCAAAACCTTTATATAGTAGAAGGTAAGCCCGCTTGGTCTGCGACTTCCATTATTGCCTTTATTAACTCTAGCGGAAAATTCACGCCCTTAAGATTTGAATTAATTGATATGGGCGAAGAAGTTGTTAAATATCAAGAAACAGTTTGGGGAACTAGCCCAAACGGTCAAAGACAAAGCAATAAAGTAGAAAAAGAACTTAAAATACAAAACATTTGTTGTAAGGCGTGGGCTACAGACCAAAAAACAGGCGTTAAGCTTGAGTCTCCAACTATTTCTATGAAAATGGCGGTGCTTGAAGGTTGGTATCAAAAAAACGGTTCAAAGTGGCAGACTATGCCCGAACTAATGTTAAGATATAGAGCCGCTTCTTTCTTCGGCAAGATGTACGCCCCAGAGCTTTTAATGGGCTTACAATCTGAACATGAAGTCATAGACGTAACTGATACTTATGAAGTTGTTGCGAATAACGAAGTTAATACAATAAGTTCTAGTGATTTTAACCAGGTAAAGATAGTGGAATTAGAAGCAGTTCAAACCCCTTTATCCCAAGAACCAGAGCCAACAACGCCACCTTTACCCCCTAAACAATCTGAAAAGAAAACTCCTAAATCAACCCAGACCCAGACACAAGCCCCAAAAGAACAAACCACCGAACCTGAAAAAGACAATATCAACATGATACTTTGTCCAAATACTGAATGGACAAAACAAGTAAATGAACTTGATTGTGCTTCTAAATCTTGTCGGGCTGGTTGTCCTGCTTTTGATGGCGATAACCCAGACTTTTAAGGCGGTAAATAATGACTAAACCGTTAATAGATACAAAGCTTGCTGTAACGGTGAAGTGTCCATTTTGCGACAACGAAGATGATGTCCCAATTTCGTTTTTTAATAACTCTATTTATAGAGCTTCGTTAATTTGCTCTCTCTGCGATGATGAATATTATTACAGATTAACAGGAGAGGATTTAGACAGAATGCTTTTAATTCAGAAACAGGAGATGGAAAAATAATGGAAGTTTCAGCAAAAATAGAGACGCTCCCCCAAGTCTCCACAAATTACGCCCAGCTTAAAAACTGGGCGTTATCTTTTGTAGAAAAATACAATGGGCTAGTTGTAACAGAAGACCAAGTTACAGAAATTAAAAAAGACATGGCAGAGCTAAACAAGGTAGCGAGAGAAATAGACGATAAACGCAAAGAACTTGTCAAACAGGTCTCTTTGCCTATTTTAGAATTTGAACTCCAAATTAAAGAAATAATCTCTATCTTTAAAACAACTCGTGAAGAGTTAGACACTCAAGTTCAGGTTTATATTGAAAAAGAGCGAGAAGAAAAGCGTAAAGCTGTTTTAGCTGAAATTGAACGCTTTAAAACAGAAGAAAACACGCCAGAGCTTACAATCAATATTAAACCCGAATGGCTGAATAAAACAACAAAGCTTCTTCATATTAAAGGCGAAATTCTTGAAATAATCACGGCTTATAAAAAAGAACAAGAGCTTAAAAAACTGGCTGAAAACGCAAAAAACGACAGAATAGAGTTTATAAACAACGAAATTCAAAAACTGGCTATAGAATTTGATACGCCATTAGCTTTTAGACTCTTTAGCCACCTTCAAGACCCAAACTTAAGCCTTGCTGAAATTTCAAAAAACATACGCTTAATATTTGAAAACAACAAAAAAGCAGTTCAAGGCGGTATGCCTAAAGAGGCTAACCAGTTAACAATTACGCTTGCTGAAAAAGAAGCACCTAAACCAGAACCACAACCAGTTTCACAGGTGAAAACTTTAGAAGAAGCTGGCATTAAACTTTTAACAACTAAAAAACTAACAATTACTGCTGAATACTCAACATCAAATAGCGAAAAAGTAGCGGCTCTTTATCAAGAGCTAAAACGCCTTTGTCTTAAGTGTTCAGCAGTGGTTGAATAAAAGGAGTTTAATATGTCAGGTGAAATGACTTTTATTAAAGCTACAATACTAAAAATAACAGATGAAGCAATGCTTGTTGATTGTTGTGGCGTTGAAGAATGGTTACCGCTTAGCCAAATAGATTTTATCGGTATAGAGGGCGAAATAACAACTATTGAGTTGCCGGAATGGCTTTATGACCAAAAGGGTTTTATAAAACACGGTTTTGAAAAGGAAACAGAAACTCAAAAACAGGCAACCGAACCCCTAGAAGAAGCTCCAGAAACTACGGAAGCTAAACCCTTTAAACACGATGCCCATTTTTTAAGAAGCGAAACAATAACCGTAACCCAAGACTTAAACGACACAGAAAAGCTAGAATACGGTCAAGAAATGGCGGAAGCGTTGTCAAATATATCAAGGCTTGAAAGCGAACTTGACGGCATTCGTAAGCAATTCAAAAGACAAATTGAAGGGCATGAGACAAATGCTAAATCAGCTTCAAGACTCTATTTAACCGGTAAAGAAGAGCGTGAAATCTTTTGTGATCTGGTAGCAGATTTTAACACAAATGAAATGGTCTGGACTGATGCAAACCCACCTCATGACATTGTCAAGCGTAGACCAATGACAGATGAAGAAAAGTGTATGCAAATTCCTTTACCTCTCAATAAAAAAACAAATACCCCGCCACCGCCTCAAGAAATTTTGGCAATAACCGCCGTCAGTGAAAGTGAAGAAGCTAAAACGGATAATGACGAAAATAACGAAGAAGTTCACGATGCCGATTTTACCGAAATTCCAATGAATGACGACCTAGCAGGACAAAGCCCAGACGATGACCAACCAATCCAATAATTCAGGCGATAGCCCAAATCAAAAGGCGAAGTTTAAACCAAAGAACTTCGCCTTAATTAATGGCTCTTGTAAAATGGCTAAACTGTCCGACGGCTTAAAGGCTAAAGCCTGCGAAAAGTGCGGAACAGTCAACAGATTAAAAGAATGCCCCTTTTGTTTTCACATCAGGGGTAAAAAAATAAAGGATAAATCATGAATATCCCAACTCCCGCCGAAGTCCACAAATTAGCAGTAGAAAAAGGCTGGTATGATGACATAGACAGAGAAGATTTAAGCAAGCTCTCACCTTACTTTATCCCGACTCAAATATCTTTAATGCACTCTGAATTATCTGAAGCTTTAGAAGTTTACAGGTCTTCAACTGTATTAGTGGGCGGTGATTTTAATATTCCTGCTAAATTAATGTTTACTGAAGAACTCGCTGATGCTGTGCTTAGAATATTTGACCTAGCGGGCTTTTTAAATCTGCCGTTAGAAAGTTGTATCGCCACAAAACACAAGACTAATAAAACACGCCCACACCGCCACGGTGGTAAAATAGTTTAATAAGAAGGAAATAGCATGGAAACTAACAGCCTATTACTCGCAAAAATTTTAAAAAATGCATTATCTAATGTTGTAAAAAAAATAAGTGAAGAAGGAATTGATATATTGGTGTCTGAAATTAAAGACGAAAATAATATAACAGTTGGTGTGTTTTCTCTTATAACACAACAAGAGGCTATCCCTTTCTATGAAAAAGCACTTAAAGACGCAGAAAGAAAATATGAAGAGGCGAAAGAATAACCATGACAGAACAAAAAATGTTTACTTTGGAAGAAGTCTCAAAAGTCTATAAAATATCAGTCTCAAAAATAAGAACCTTGATAAAAAAAGACCAGTTCCCCAATTATATAAAAATTGGGCGTTCTTCTTTTCTAAGAAAAAACGACTTGGCTATTTATGACCAATACCTAGAGTATCTCTCAGATTGTCCAGATAATCCGCCCAGTCTTGCATCATTTTCCGCCTTTCGTTCAAAAATTCAGCATGATTATAAGCTGAGCGAACAGAGTTCCGCTCTCCATGTGCCAGCTGACGCTCAATCCAATCTCTGTTGTAACCCTGCTCATTAAGCAGGGTTGAAGCCATAGCCCTAAAACCATGAGTAGTAAGTTCTTCTTTAGTTACCCCTAATGTTCTGAGTGCCATTCTCAAAGCATCAGGGGTAATTCTTCTTTTTTGACTTCTAAGCGAGGGGAAGCAATATTGACTGCGTGATATTTCTCTCGCTTCTTGAAATAGCTCCACAACTTGCCGTGCTAAAGGCACAATGTGCGTCTGTTTCATTTTCATTTTTTCAGCCGGTATACGCCATTCAGCTTTTTCAAAATCAATTTCAGACCATTCAGCTCCCGCCAGTTCATCAGGGCGAACAAAAATATAAGGGGCTATCTTTAAAGCTAATTTTGTACCTGCGTAACCGTGATAATTTTCTATAGCCCTTAACAAATGGGCTATTTCTTTTTCATCTGTGATAGTGGCATAATGTTTTTTAACGGGTGGGGGGATAAGCCCTTGTAAATCGGCTGCGGGGTTGTGATCACATAAACGCAAGACAATAGCATACCTGAATATTTCCGCTATTTTTTGACGCATTCTTTTAGCTGTTTCTAAAATCTTAAGCCGTTCCATTTGCTTTAATAGCTCAATTATATGATGTACCGTGATGGTATCAATAGGCATATCGCCAATAAATGGGAATACATGGTTTTGAATGCGGTTAAAAGTATCTTCTTTATAATTTTGAGTTACCCTGTGGGCATTATTTTCAAAAAACTCTACTGCAATATCTTTAAAAGTATATTCGCTTGCTTTCTTTTTATTTCTATCTGCTGGGTTTTCGCCGTTTAAAAGCATTGTTTTAAATTCATGAGCCTTTAAACGAGCATCTTTTAAAGATATTTCAGGATAAATGCCAATAGACACGCCTTGATCCTTACCCTTAAAACGAAAACGAAACCGCCAACGTTTTTTACCTGAAGGCGGAACCTCAATAAATAAATTATCTTTGTCTACTTTACGATAAAGCTTTTCTTTGGGCTTCAAAGAACTTATTTCTTTTTCTGTTAGTGCCATAACTAAACCCTCGACAACTCAATTGTTTTAGTTACCCAGCATTATAAACTTTATAAACCTTTAATATTTCGATATTTTTCACAAAAGATAAGGGTAACTTTTTAGGTAATATTTCTGTTACCCTTAAAGTTACCCTATAAATTGCTTGGCTGTCTATAACTTTCTCAACTCTTCCTAGCTCTTTCTTGCTCTTAAAAGATAGGCGTTTACTTGGTTAATCTTTCGTTATGACTCTTTATAATTTTTATTAAATCTTATAGTTGGCGGAGAAGGTGGGACACGTTAAAGTTTTACAAGCGTTTGTTTTATATGAGTATTAGTCTATATACGCCTTGCTTGTTACCCGCAAGTTACC
>NZ_FRDI01000008.1:0-17437 GCF_900143255.1 Desulfovibrio litoralis DSM 11393 | reverse complement strand
TCTTGCTCTTAAAAGATAGGCGTTTACTTGGTTAATCTTTCGTTATGACTCTTTATAATTTTTATTAAATCTTATAGTTGGCGGAGAAGGTGGGATTTGAACCCACGTATCGGGGTAAACCGATAACCCGATTTCGAGTCGGGCGCGTTACGGCCACTTCGCTACTTCTCCGTTTTGTGGAAGTGTTAAATTTGTTTTGTACTTTGCTTGGAATTTCGTCAATGATTTTTTTTATTTTTAGTATTTTAACCTTAACCGGGCAAGAGCCTTGTTGTTATATAATTTATGTGAAGTTTAGACAGAATAGTTTTTTATTGGGTTGCAACAAGGGTTTTTAACTCTCTTTATTGAGTTAGTAAGATTTTATCTCATTTCACAGCATTAAAACCTTCCAAAAAACTATTGTAACTCTATGATATAAAAAAATAATTTTATAACCTTGACTTTATGGCTTAATTCAATCAAGTATCTATGTTTAAATTTATGTTTATTTTTTTAATATTTATATAAAGTTGGAGCTACGACTATGTGTTCTCAAGACAAAAAAGATAAAGACCAAAACAGTTATAAAAGCACCCTTAATCTTCCGGATACTTCTTTTCCTATGAAGGCAAATTTAAAAGAAAAAGAACCTGAAATGTTAAAATATTGGGAACAAATTAAGGTTTATGACTTAATGGTTAAATCAGGTGGCAGAAAAGGCGATTATGTTTTGCATGATGGACCTCCTTATGCGAATGGTCATATTCACCTCGGAACAGCTTTAAATAAAATATTAAAAGATATTATTGTTAAATCAAAAGCTTTAGATGGCTTTAAGGCTCAATATGTTCCCGGTTGGGATTGTCATGGCTTACCTATCGAACTAAAAGTAGAACATGAACTAGGCGAAAAGAAAAAAACTTTGCCCGCTCATGTGGTTAGAAAATGCTGTCGTTCTTATGCTGAAAAGTATGTTGATATTCAGCGTAAAGAATTTAAACGTCTTGGCGTTTTAGGGGTTTGGGATAAACCTTATATGACTATGCAGCCGGAATACGAGGCTTCGACTTCTCGTGTTCTAAGTGATTTTATGGAAAAAGGCTCGGTTGTTCGTAGTAAAAAACCTATTCATTGGTGCTGTTCTTGTCATACCGCCTTAGCCGAAGCAGAAGTTGAATATTATGACCATAAATCATCTTCAATTTTTGTGCGTTTTCCTATAACCGACCCTAAATTAAATGAAATTTTTCCACAGGCGAAGCTAGATAAGACTTATGTGGTTATTTGGACTACAACGCCTTGGACCTTGCCTGATAACATGGCGATTTCTTTGCACCCTAATTTTGAATATGCACTTGTTGAACATGAGAATGCTTTTTATATTCTTGCTAATGAATTAGTAGAAAGTTGTGCAAAGTCTTTTGGTTGGAATGATTATAAGGTTATTGCCATTACCACCGGTGATAAACTCGAAGGTTTAAAAGCCACTCATCCATTTTATAATAGAACCTCTCCGCTTATTTTAGGAGAACACGTTACTTTAGAAGCCGGTTCCGGTTGTGTTCATACCGCCCCCGGTCATGGACGTGAAGACTATGACGTTGGTTTAAAATATGGCTTAGAGATTTATTCCCCGATGAACCACGAGGGGCGTTTTGCTCCGGAAGTAGAATGTTTTGCTGGTTTAACCGTCTTTGAAGCGAATCCTAAGGTAATTGAAAAGCTTAAAGAAGTAGGAAATTTATTGGCTGAAGCTAAAATTAGCCATTCTTACCCGCATTGTTGGCGTTGTAAAGAACCTGTAATTTTTCGTGCGACGACTCAATGGTTTATCAGCATGGAAAAAAATGACTTACGCAAAAACGCACTAAAAGCTATTCGTGATAATGTTAATTGGATTCCTGCTTGGGGCGAAGAGCGTATTTATTCTATGATTGAAAATAGACCAGATTGGTGTATTTCTCGTCAGCGTACTTGGGGTGTTCCGATTACCGCCTTGCTTTGTGAAAGCTGTGGTGAGGCTTGGCATGATGCTAAATGGGCAAAAGATATTGCTGATCGTTATGCTAAACATGCGACAGGTTGTGATTATTGGTTTGAAGCCGATATTAAAGATATTGTTCCTGAGGGGCTTGTTTGTGAGCATTGTAAGGGTACAACTTGGCGTAGAGAGACAGATATTCTTGACGTTTGGTTTGATTCAGGCACAAGCTTTGCGGCGGTTTTAGAAGGGCGTGAAGAGTGTCGTTTCCCCGCTGATTTATATTTAGAAGGTTCAGACCAACATAGAGGCTGGTTTCATAGTTCTTTACTCGCTTCAGTTGGCACTCGTGGCGTTCCGCCTTATAAAGCTGTTTTAACGCATGGTTATGTTGTTGATGGAGAAGGGCGTAAAATGTCAAAATCTATCGGCAACGTTGTTGCACCACAAGAAATTATTGATAAATATGGTGCTGAAATATTGCGTATTTGGGTTTCGTCTGTTGATTATCGTGAAGATGTGCGTATTTCTGATGAAATTTTAGGACGTTTAGTTGATGCTTATCGTAGATTAAGAAATACTTGTCGTTATTTCTTGGGAAATTTAGGCGACTTTAAGGCGAGTGATGCTATTCCTTTAAATGAACTTGATCCGCTAGATTTTTATGCTCTTTCTTTAGTTTCCGATGCTCATAAAAAAATGCAAGACGCTTATGTGGAGTTTGAATTCCATAAAGTTTTCCATACCTTACATAATCTTTGCACAACTGAACTCTCTGCTTTTTATTTAGATATATTAAAAGACCGTTTATATTCTTCCGCAAAAGACAGCAAAGAGCGTCGTTCCGCTCAAACAGCCTTGTGGCATATTCTTATGTTGCTTTTACGCAATATGGCACCGATTTTAAGTTTTACTGCCGAAGAAGTATTCCGCAATTTACCAAGCGACTTAAAACCACAAAGCGAAAGTGTTTTAGGAATTGGACAAAATGAACCGATTACTTGTAGCTTAAATGCTGAACAAGAAAAGGCTTTTGGTTTGTTAGTGGCTGTGCGTAACGAAGTTACTAAAGCGATTGAACATATTCGCAGAGAAGGCGTTGTTGGGCATGCTTTAGATACTAGAGTTACTTTATATCTTGGTGATAAACAGCGTAAAATGTTTGAGAGTTTAGGTACGGAGCTAAGACCAATATTTATAGTTTCTCAGCTCATACTTGAAGATATTAAAAAAGCCCCGAGTGATGCTCTTACTTGTGAAATTGAAGAAGTCGCAATCAAAGTAGAAAAAGCCAAAGGCGAAAAATGTGCTCGTTGTTGGATTTATAGCGAAGAGCTTGGGACAAACCCGGAACATCCGACTATTTGTCCTCGTTGTACTGCTGTTTTAATTAGCTAGGTTTTTAATATTGTTTGTTTAATTAATAAATACCTGCCTCGTGAAAGGATATAATCTTGAACCGCTACCTGCTTATTTGTATAATTAGTGTTATTGTGATTGCTTTGGATCAGTGGACAAAATGGGTTACGAATACTGTTTTTGCTATTGGTGATAGCGTTACAATAATCAATGGTTTTTTTGATTTGGTACATGTGCGTAATCGTGGAGCGGCCTTTGGTTTTTTAAATAATCCTGATACAACCTGGCAGGTTACGTTTTTTTCTATTGTGAGTGTGGTTTCATCTTTAGTGATTTTATTTATTGCTAAACTGGCTAGACCTAAAGAATATCTGTTGTTTACTGCTCTTGGGCTTATTTTGGGTGGTGCTTTAGGAAACTTGATTGATCGCCTACTTCATGGAGAAGTTATTGATTTTTTAGACTTTTATTATAATAATTGGCACTTTCCCGCCTTTAACGTCGCTGATATTGCCATTTGTATAGGGGCTTTTTTAGCCTTTATTGCGATGTTTAAAGAAGATACCGTGAGGAGGAAGAAACGTGATAGTTAATAGTAATGATCAACCTTTATGTTCTGTTTGTTGTTTATCTTATAATCATAGTAAGTTTATTAAGCAAAATATTACCAGTATATGGGAACAAAGTTATAAAAACATAGAGATTATAGCTCTTGATGATGGTTCGCCTGATAATAGTGCAAAAATATTAACAGACTTAAAAGAGCAAAGTCCTTTCCCCATGAAAGTTCTTCTGCAAAAAAATACCGGTAGTGTGAGTAAGAATTTTAATAGGCTACTTGATAATGCTTCCGGTAAATATATTTTATTTATATCTTGTGATGACATGCTAACCGAAGAAACCATTCAGTCTAAAATAGACCTGATGGAGCAAAATGATAATATCGTTTTTGTAGCGTCAAAAAGAAATTACAATATAGATGATGATGGAAATGTATTTGATAAAAATGTATTTACTTATCTTGATGACTCAATAAAAACAGCAGAAGACTTATTAAGTTGTGAACATGAAAATATAGGGTCTTTTTATATACAAAATGCTTTATTTAGAAAAAGTATTGTTAATGCTGTTGGAGGATTTGACGAAGACTTATTGGGTGATGATATCGTGCTGAGAACAAAATGTTTTCTATATATGAAACAACACCCTGAGTTGACATTTAGAATTACAGATGACTTTGGTATGTATTATCGTAGCCATGATAATAATATACATAAAAACAGCGAAAGACAAATAAAGTTAATAGCTCAAGTGTTTGAAAGATATTTTTCGGATAAAAAAGCCCCTAAAAAATTTGTAAAGATGATGAAAGATCGGGTGAGTAACGTATTATTTGAAGATGCCTTGCGTAGTCTTTTTATTAGTAAAAAGTGTATCGAATTGTTGGAAGATAAAGAGATGCAAGAGCATATAATAAAAAAACATGCACAAGAAAGTAGAGAACAAATTTTTTCTTTATATAAAGTGAAGAGCAAAGAATATAAGTATGTATATCTGGTTGTTTTTCGTAGACGTTTTTTATTATATAAGAAACGTAGGAAATTGGCATAATAAATATATTAAATAACATCGTGTAATGATTTGAAAAAGAGCATTACAAGGAATATGATGAATGTTAAAAATATAGTTTTTCTTTTTCATACTAGACGCAATAGACATGATAAGCGTTTGAAGTTTATCACGAATCTGGCACCACTTACATTTAATTTAAGTAAGGAGCCATATAATCTTTGGTATCAAAAAATCTTTGGAAAAGAATATAGAGATATTGACTTTAGTTCTAATATTTTTGAATATTTATCACAAACTATTTTTTCTTCTGCCTTGATGCGTTCATTTATGCAGGCAAAAATAATATCTAAGTATAAACATGATAGCTATAATATTATTGTTAGTAGCAGTTGGACAGTAAAAAACTCTATTGTTATTATTGATAGAATGGCAATAAACAATGAAAAATTACTTTCTACTTTGAAAAAAAATCAGAACATTATTTTAATAGATGTTATTGATGGTGTGTTTGACTTAAACTTATTGCATTATGTCGATGGAATTATTTGCTGCTCACACAAGGCATATAATTATTATAATACATTGTCTAATAGATGTATGATTTTTTTTATAGAACATTGTGCTGATATTCGGCTACCTGATAAAATAGAACCGTTGTTTTCGTTTTCTCCTTACTATTTTGGTGCACATGAAAATCTTTTGATGTATAATTCTTTGCGTGATTTACTAACAATTGTGTATACAGATCATAATAGTAAAATTACTTTAAATTGGATGGATAAAATACCTTTGGCAAATTTTCATTATGCCCTAAGACCACCAATGGAAAAGCTTGTTTTTAAACCTTTTACCAAAGGTTTTACTGCGGCGTGGGCAAACTCTAATATCCTTGTGCATAAAGATGATGGTGATGCGGCTCTTTACTTAGGTAACGATTACCCTTATCTTATTCATGAAGATATTACAGAATCAGTTGTTTTAGAATATTTAGCTAAAGCAACTGATGATTTTGGTAGTAAAGACTGGAATTATGCACTTTCTATTATGAAAGAGATTAAAGAAAAAATCAGTCATGAAAATATTGCTAAACAGTTTTGGGCTATGATAAAAGATATTTCTTAAGATATTTATAAAAAGGTTTTATATATGAAAAAAATACCAATAGCTTTAGCCAGTGATAATAATTTGATATTCGCTCTTGCGACTGTTATTATTTCTGCTTTAGAAACAAAAAATCAAGATACTTTTTATGATTTTTATGTTTTATGTTCGAAAGATGTTACTGCTGAAAATAAAGATAAGTTGAAGTTTATTGAATCAAGCTATTCAGATTGTTCAATAAATATTATTGATATGTCGGGACAGTTTGAAAATGTCAAAAAAACTCATAAATATGTAACTACGCCATCTTTATATAAAATGGCATTGACTTCTTTATTGCCGGAACTGTCAAAAATTATTTATCTGGATACTGACGTTATAGTGAGGGCTGATTTATCTGAACTCTATGATTTTGATTTAAAGGATAATTATTTGGCGGGTGTTTCTGCTTTTATTAACTATTTTGATCATTATGAACGCATAAAACAACAATTGGATATTCCAAGTTTAGACTCTTATATTAATGCCGGTGTGTTATTAATGAATTTAGATGCAATTCGCAAAGATTCCATTGATAAACAGTGGCAAAATTTAATTGGTGCATATCATGGTTCAGTTGATCAACACATTTTAAATAAAGTATGCTACGGAAAAGTAAGTTTTTTACCTTGTCGATTTAATGTTTGTCAATCTTGCTTATCATTTTTAAAAGATGGTAAAGCGGCAGTTTTTTATCCTTTAAAAGAACTAAAAGAGGCTTATGAAAACCCTACTGTTTTTCATTGGACAGGTGAAAAACCTTGGCGTTTTTATGATTTATTTTTAGCTCATGAGTGGCTTCAATATCTTTTAAAAACTCCTTTTAGAAATGAAATACCATCTCGAAAATCAATAAACGGAATTAATAAAAAATATAAGCTGTTTAACAAAATAACCTTGTTAAAAATCAAAAAAGGTAAGTATTATCTTTTGGGTTTTTTACCAATTTGGAAAACAAAAAATAAGAGATAACAAAATGAAATTTATAGAAGTTATAAGAAAAAAAAATAAACTGAAAGTATATTTTTGTGGTATTAAAATATTTTCACGCACAAAAAGAATTGTAGATCATGAATTTGAAAAAAAATATGCTAAAAGGTTTGATCCTGATATTTCTATTGAAGATAAAAAATATATTTTAACTAAACAATTTGAGTTATCCGCTGGATATACTCCAAGCTTTGATGCCCCAAAAACATTTAATGAAAAATTACAATATATAAAGTTATATTATGATAATCCGTTAATGTCTGTTTGTGGTGATAAATATAAAGTAAAAGATTATATAAAAAATATAATTGGTGAAGAATATATTGTTCCAACTCTTGCGGTTTGGGATAAGCCTGATGAAATAGACTTTGATAAACTACCAAATGAGTTTGTTTTAAAGGTAAACTGGGGTAGCGGGCAAAATATTATTGTGCGTGATAAATCAAAAATGGATATTGACAAAATTAAGGAAAAACTAAGTAAATGGCTTAAACCAGAGTCAAATCATTACTTTTTTTCTTTTGAATCTGGTTATAAAAATATTGAACCTAAAATTATTTGTGAAAAATATGTTGGTGAATTAGCTGAAAATCTAACTTGTTATAAAATATTTAATTTTTCTTCAAAGCCTTATTTAATCCAAGCTGTTTTTGATGATAAAACTAAAGAAGAAACTATTAATTATTATGATTTAGATTGGAATAAGTTAGATTTAAAACAAAACTTTCCTAATAATGATAAAAATGTATCAAAACCTAAAAACTTAGCTAAAATGTTAGAGCTTGCCGAAAAGCTGGCTGCTCCGTTTAAATATTTTGTCAGAGTAGACTTTTTTGAAGTGGGTGATAAAGTAATTTTTAGTGAATTTACCTTTTTTTCAGATAATGGAATGGCAGCTTTTACTCCCGATAGTTGGGATAATAAATTAGGCGATTTGATTCATTTAGATATTACAGCAGACAAAAATATATAATGTTATTTTAGAGTTATACAGGAACGATACTTGATGCACATTGCTTTTATAAACTCAACTCGCAAATGGGGTGGGGTTAAAACTTGGACGATTGATTTCGCTGAACAGCTTGTTGCCAGAGGGCATAAAGTCTTTATTTATGGTCGTCAGGAGCAGTTTGTTGATGTGGCTCAAAAACGTGTTGGGCATGGTATTAAAGTAAAATTTGGATCAGATTTAAGCCCTTTTTCTATTTATTATTTTTATAAGCAATTTAAAAAGCATAAAGTCGATGTTGTGGTTGTAAATGTTGGTAAAGATTTATCCACTGCCGGAGTTGCGGCTCGTTTGTTAAATATTCCCGTAATACAACGTATTGGTTTACCTAATGATATTCCGTATCGACATAAAACGAAATTACTACACAGCTTCATTAAGCCTTTATTTTTATCTCCTTGTGAGTTTATTAAGCAAGGATTTTTAAAAAGCTTACCCTACGTTGTTGAAGATAAAACAGCGGTTGTTCTTAATGGTAAAAAGGCTGAAGAGGTGAATATTATAGCTCACAAACCGAGAGTTCTTATTACAACTCAACAGCTTAACGCCGATAAAGGGCATGATACTTTATTGCGAGCTTTGGCTATGATTGATTTGCCTTATAAGTTGCATGTTGTAGGCACGGGGCACTCGGAAGAATATTTAAAAAAACTGGCTGAAACATTGGGCATTGCCGATAAAATCGTTTGGCATGGTTTTGTTACAAATGTAAAAGCTTTGTTGAAAGAGGCGGATATATTTCTTTTGGCTTCTTTGGTTGAAGGCTTGCCAAATACTTTGCTAGAAGCTCTTGCGAGTGGATTATTGCCTATTGTGCGTGATGTTGGCGGTGTAAAAGAGGTTTTATCTAGTGAGCTTTTACCTTGGGTTTTGCCTTATGAGGCTGATGAAAATGATTTTCGCAAAGAGATTGAAAAGGCTTTGTTATTAGCTGATGCAGAACTTATTAAAGTTAAAAAACAGGCATATAAAGCGTGTTTTGAACATTGCAATCTGGATAAGCAGGTTATAGAACTAGAAAGCTTATTAAAGAGAGTGAGTCTTTAATAAGTTTTAGGTGTTTGTTATAAATAATAATTTTAGATGCTTGCCGAATTACGACTAAAGCTTTGACGCATAATTTTAAAGGGTTGTCTCTTCTTTATTTTGTTGAGCGTGTTTGGTTTGGTATAAAGAAGCTAATGCTTCGATATACTTGTTAGTTGTGTTTTCAAGTTCAAGCATTAAATCTCCAACCGCTTCAAGATCGTCGGCGGCTGCGGCACGGCTTACACAAGCGGCTATTCCTTCAAGTTTGTTTAAGCCAAAGCTTTGTGCTTTACCTGCGATACGCATGACAGATTCTTGCACGTCAATACTGCTACCATTGTCTTTTGCGTCGGCTGCGTCTGATAGTGCTTCTTGAATATCCGTAATAAAACCGGGTAATAATGGGATTAATTCTGGTTCTATTCCTTCTTGTTCAAGTCCGGGAATTTGTATTAAACGTAAGTTTTGTGTTTCTTGTTCTTTTGTAAAAGCCTGGCGTATTTCTGTTACCGGTAGGGAATTTAAGGCAACGCTCGAGTCTTTGTCAGGAGTAAAAGCATTTTCGAGCATAGAATTAAGCAAGGTTAAGCCTTCTGATTGTTCAGATTTGCTTTGTTCTGATTGGTTTTTGGTGGCTGTTTCAGGCACTTGAGATTGAACTCTAATTGGTTCAGCTGGTGAAGTAGTTGTAGTTGGGGTTGAATTTGCGGGGATACTGCTCACTTTGATAGAGGCACTTAGTATTCTTGGTTTTGATAGTTTTGTTGTGTTGTCAATCTCTTGCGTGGTGTTAACTCTAATTTCTTTTTCACTTTCTTCGGTTGTTTCTTTGTTTATTTCTAATTGGAAGCCTTGAGGAAAAAGATTGGGAGTCAGTTTGAAAACAGCCTCTGTTAGGGCGATTTCATTCAGCGGTTTTAAAACAACACCTTGGCACCCCATAGCTTCAAGACGTTGCTTTTGTTCTTGGTTGATCGCCAAAGCAAGAACGGGAATTTCTCTGCCGATATTTATTTCGGAAATGAAATGTTTAATATCAGACTCAGGCAAGTCTGCATTTAATATAATAAGTGTGGGGATTGTTTCGTTGCAAATATTTACGGCATCACCGATAAATCTTGCTTCTATATTTTTTATATTGTGTTGACCAAGAATTTTGGCAATAGTTTTTCTTGAACCGCTTGCCATATCAATAATTAATACGGTATCTTCTTGGGTTGGTAATGATTGGTTATTTTTTATTGTGTTTATTTCTTGAATTACTCTTGGGGCTATTTCACTTTGATTTTGGGTTGGGGACACATTTGGCACAACTTGATCTGTTTGTGTTTTTTTGTGATTATCCGTAATCGGTGTGAAGTGAGCGTTAAAAGTTACGGCAGTTCCATTATGTTGGTTGGTTGTGGTATTAAATGTTCCTCCCAGAGCGTGGGCAAATTTGATTGCGTTTAATTCAGCCTGATTGTCTGATTGATCATAGCGGCTATTAAAAGGTCTGGTATCATTAATGGTAAAAGTAATAAAGCCCGGATCATTGCCAATTGGAGCCAGTCTTGCTGATAACTGAACATTTCCACCTGTTGAGGCAGAGAGAGAAGCTTCTAAAAGGTCGGCGAGTATTTGTTTTAGTTTGTCTCCATCTCCTGCAAAGCGATGATGTAAGCGAGGAGACGCGAACCAAGAAAGACCTAACGATTTATTTTGAGCCAAAGGTAAAAACTCTTTGTGTATCTCGCTAAGTAATTTATATATATCAAAAACCTTATATTCTTCTTCGTTTTCTTTTTTGTTGTTTTCTGTTGTTTCGTGTTCTGTTGTTTCGTTTTCTGTTGTTTCTTTAAGTTGAATATTTGAGGTTTCAAGCAAGTTTGCTTTGTTTAAATCAGGAAACTCTGTTGTTTCTTGAAGTGAAGTGGTGGAATCTTCAAACTCGTAAGCTGTGTCCGGTGTGATATTTTCGATTGTAACAGGTGTCTTTTCCGGATACGTTTCTTCTACTTTAACTCCCAAGCTTTCAGCGATTTTCAACAAGTCTTGACTGTTTTTTAAAGCAGAATCAATATAAGGTTGTGTGGAAGGAGTCTGGGAATGTGTTGATAAGGCAATAAGGTTACGCAACAACTCGTTAATAGAGGTATATAAAGCTTCTACTGTTTGAGATGGTACAGAGGGAACAGTTTGTGTTATCTGACCTTGGTCTAAGTTTATATTTTCTTTGGGTTGTAAACAAAGGTTTTCTTCAAAATCGATAGGATCTTTAAGCTGAATAGTCGGAATTTCTTTTTGATATTCAGTTTGCAAAAGAGGAGCAAGCGGTTCGTCGAAGTCTTCTACTAACTTAATTACTCTAATGGGTTTTTGTGTTTCTTGGGTGATATTGTTTTGAAATCGGTTTATATCATCGGTTTGATTGTGCGTTGGAATATCAATTTGAGTATCTATTTTGGGGGGAATAAATTCATTTAGAACAACTTGTTCTTCTTGTTTTTCTTCTATTGTGGGAAAGTTACTTAGTGTTGCAGTTGGTTGAGGAATTTGATTTGCTTCTGTTTGTATAGATGGGGTTGAATTGGGAAAATCTGTTGTTTGAGGTTGACTCGTATAAACGTTATTAGGTTCAACAGGTGTTGTTGGAGCTTCGGTTTTTTGTTTAATTTGTTGAAGTTCTTCAAGTATATTGTCGCCCAAATTGTTTAAGTCAAATCCGCCACCGAGAGAAAGAGCCGGCATTGTTGTTGAACCAAGGTTTTCGCTTGGTTCTTGGTTAGTTGTTTGCACAATAGGGGCTGTTTCTTCTGTGTTAAGATATGGTTTATATTCGTTTGGAATACGATTTAAAAAATCTTCTTTGTTAAAATCAGAAAAATTAATTTGTGAATTAGAAGTTAATTCTAAATTTTCTTGGGGTTGATTTTCTTGTGGAATATGATTGTCTTGTATGGAAAGAGCATTGTTTTTTTCTATGGTTGGGGAATTGTTGAAATTTAAGCGGTAAGCATTATCCAACTCTTCGGTATTAATTTCATCGTTGCTAAATTCTTCATTAGTTATTTTAGAATATTCTTTTTCGTCTTGCCCTCCTTGCCCATTTTGTTCGGCATGATTGGCATTTGAGATAATAGATAAAATTAAAACGCCAAGAGCCGTCCCCAGAGCAGGCAGGTAAGCACTCCAGCTTGGGGCTGATTGTAACTCATAAAGGAAGTAAAGGCTTAATAAAACAGTAATAAATGGTGGAAATAAGGCGAGTAAACTGGTTGCCGAATATTTAATTTTGTTCAAGGTGCAAATTAAAGCAAAAAAGAATATTGGCAATATTAACACAGACCAAAAACTTAGATAGTTAGTTGTCCAAGCCAAGCCGGGAATAAGCGGCAAGAGGGCAATAATCGCACCTATCCATGTAAAAAGTTTAAAGAAAAAGTGGCTAAACGGTGCGTTAATTGGGGTGTTAATGCGTATGATATTTATATGAGCCAATATCAGCAAAGCTAAACCGGGAGCTATTACAAAGGGGATAGAGTAAATGCTGAGGGTTCCGGTTGTGGTTGGAATTGTCGGCATATAAATATTAATAAACAATAGTATGGCATAAAAACCAACCCAAACTTTTTCAGTACTTCTTTGTAAAATACTGCGTGTAAATGCGATGAGGGCAGAGAATAATACAATACCCAATAAAATTAATTGAAACAGAGAGTTATTGTTGTCTCCAATGTTTGCAGGATAAACAGTCGGAGAAAACCATGGGTTTGTAACGCCTTCAAGTCTGATATAGACGGTTGTTGGATCTATTCCGGCTAAAGGTAAGTTGAAAGTAGGGCTTCCTTCAAACTCCAATTTTTTCCAACTAACTGATGAACTTCCCAAAATGTTGTCATTAATTTGCGGAGTAAAAACAGTTCCTTTATCTTCGGGTAAATTAGGTCCTAAGTTTACTCCAAGGTTTGTCTGATTTTCAGGCGTAGAAGAAAGTAAAGTTAAACGCAACCAAAATACACCCGTAGAGTTAAAAGGCACGCCTTCTGAGAGTTGTAGAAAGCGTCCTTGATATTTAGACGTTGAAATATCAGATAAACCAAGTAAGCCACTCTGATCAAAAAAATAGCTTAAATAAGGCGTTAAAGCACTTTCTGTTTGAATTTGATCCGTAACAAGAGGCATGGTTCCTTGACGAACATCAGCACTCTGTAGCGGTTTAAAAAAACTTAAATTTAACAAAAGAGAACAAATAACTATTAAAAGAACGCTTGTTTTCTTTTGTAGTTTATAAGTTTTTAATTTATTGGTTATTTTTAAAGTATCAAAAAAACAGGTTGTTAGCATTTATTGCCTCATTTAAACAAGTTTATTATTTTTATTATTTGGACATTGTTTGAATAAATTCTTTAAGAGGAACATTATCACCGACTCTTGCATCAGGTTTTATACGTAATAATTTGTTCCAGACCTTTATGGCTTCGTCTTTTTTGTTTAAATCATAATATAACACAATACCTTTATTAAAGAAAGCATTTTGATGTTTAGGGTCAACAGAAATAGCTTTATCAAAATATTCTATAGCCTTATTAAAGTTGCCAAGCTCTTTATACATTGTTCCCATATCAACCAAAACGTCAGTATTATTCGGAGTTATAGCCAAAACTTTTTCATAAGCTTTAATTGCTTTGCTTGGTTGTTTGTTATCATAATAGAAGTTTCCGAGTTGAACCCAAACAAGAGGTATTTCAGGAGTTTGTCTTGCTGCTTCTTCAAGTTTAAACAAAATAATATCTTGTTGTTTTTGATTGGTATTATCTACTTTGCTTTGTTGTATTGTGGCTTCTTGTTTGCGTGTTGTGATATTACTGACCGTAAATCCAATAAACAAGCCCACCAAAAAAGTAACAAAAGCCAAAATAAAACAAGTAGTTTTTAATATATATTTACCGCTTACGACATCTTGTCCGATTTTTATAAGTTCTGCATTATTTAACATTGTTGTCTCCGTGTTGTCTCCGTATGTTTGTCCTAAAGCTATAATTAGCCATGTTTTAATCGAAAGGCAAGCAAGATAATCTATATTTATTAAGGAAAAGGTAAATAATGATTATTTTTTCTGAACAGAAGACTTTACTTTGTGATAGTTGTAATTATCTAAACAAAGAGATATTAATAAAAAAAGCTTAATATCAAAGTCGCAATATTGAAAACGGCTCTTGTGTTGATGTAAAACGATAATAAAAATAATATAATAACTTTCTTTTTTAAGGAGTAGAGAATGATTTTAAAAAAACGAATTGGTACCGGATTTTTCTTGCTTTTGTTTTCTTTTTGTTTGTTAAATTACTATACTGTTACTGATGTAAATGCTGCTAACCTGCCTGATTTTAGAGAATTAGCAAAGAAATCAGGTGATGCTGTTGTTAATATAAGTACAGAGAAAACCGTTAAGGACCAAAAAAGAAACATGCCACCAAATATGTTTAGAGGAATGCCTAACGGAGACTTGTTTGAAGAATTTTTCAACTCTCCCTTTGGACCTAATGGCGGTTCTCAGGGTGAAGAAGATGGTCGCCGTTCAAGACGTAGTGGTTCATTAGGCTCCGGTTTTATAATTTCATCAGACGGTTTTATTGTAACCAATAACCATGTTGTTGAAGGTGCTGATGTTATTAATGTAAATTTAAGTTCAGATACAAATAAAAATAAAAGTTATAAGGCTAAACTTGTGGGAGCAGACCCTGAAACTGATCTTGCTTTAATCAAAATCGAAGTAAAAGACTCTTTGCCTTTTTTAAAGTTTGGTGATTCCGATAAGCTTGAAGTCGGAGAATGGGTTATTGCTATAGGAAACCCCTTTGGCTTAGATCATTCGGTTACTGCCGGAATTATCAGTGCAAAAGGCAGAGATATTCAAGCCGGTGCTTTTGATAGTTTTTTACAGACTGATGCTTCTATTAACCCGGGTAACTCCGGTGGTCCTTTGTTAAACATGGACGGAGAAGTAATCGGAATTAATACCGCAATTGTTGCTCAAGGGCAGGGCATAGGCTTTGCTATTCCAAGTAATATGGCTAACAAAATTATTGATGAGTTAAAAAATCATAAAAAAGTAAGCCGTGGTTGGATTGGTGTTCAAATTCAACCTATTGACGAAAAAATGGCAAAAGCGTTGGGTCTTCAAAATGACCAAGGTGCTTTGCTTGGCGGAGTTATGCCAAAAGAACCAGCCGATAAAGCAGGCTTGATGGCTGGCGACGTGGTTGTCGGCGTAGATAACAAGGATATTACAAGTGCTGATGACTTGTTACAAGAAATTGCCAATAAAAAGCCGGGTAATAAAGTAGAGCTTAAAGTTATTCGTAATGGTGAAACCAAAAACTTTGTTGTTACCTTGGCTGAACGCAACTTAGACAAAGATGGTGCAAAAGTCTATGAAGAAGGGTCTACCCCTGATAACCAAGACGATTTCAATTTGGGTATCCAGTTGCGAAGCCTTAATAAAGACGACATGCGTCGTTTAAGAATAACAGATATTGAAGGCGGATTACTTATTACCGCGGTTGAACCGGATAAAGAAGCCGATAAAGCGGGGATTAAACCCGGAGATGTAATTTTAACCGCTGCCTTAAAACCTGTGCTGAATACAAATGATTTTGTTAAGATTATTAACGGAGTAGGTAAAGAACGTGGTGCTGTTATGTTACAGATGATGCGTCGTGGTCAAAAATTCTTTGTAACTCTTGATTTATCAGGTAAAAAATAGATAGTATAAAATCGATTAACTTAGTATTCATATTAAAGATAAGACTGTTGTGTATTTGTTACATGACAGTCTTATTTTTTGTTTATATGAAAGCGTATATTCTGTTGTGATTTGTCTATAGAATGGTTGACAATGTTGTTAGGGAACTTAGTTTAAGAGAGAATGTGTGTTGAATTTTTTGATTAATAAAACGTAAAAGGTTGGAGTACGTTACAGTATGGCGAAGATATTTTATGAAATTGAACTTAGTGAATACCTTAATAGTAACAGAGCTTCAATTCTTAAGTCTATTGAAGATGAAACTAAAGACTACATTCTGAATGTTAATGAGTTAGATTATGTTAAGCACATGTTAGACCGAGCTAAAATTGATCCATTAGAAATTCATACAGATCAAATTACGGTGTCATCATCAGAGAAGATGATACCAGCAGAAGACTATCCTTATAATTTTCATGTTGAGCTTGGTAAAAGTTATAAGAAAACTGTATTCAAGTTTTATGTTCCATTCAGTGGTGACAAAAATTTGTTGAGATGTAAACCAAGTAGCTGGATTGATTGGTATATAAATGTAGAGGTTATCAATAATGAGTTTACGTTTGAGATAATTAATTTTCAGGATGATGTTCAAGCAATATCAAGGGAAAAAGATTCGAAGATTCAAAGCATAACTAACCAACTTGAATATGTAAAAAAAGATGTGGAGTGGTATAACTCAAACATTGAATCTCAAATAAAAAGTGCATTTGATAGCAGAAAACAAAGACTTCTGAAAGATAGTAACACATTAGCTTCTCTTGGTGTGCCTATTAAAAAATCAGCTAATGTACCACAGACTTTTTCAGTACCTACACCTGAAAAAAGAAAAAAAATTTCTGTCAATAGACCCCAAGTTACTGAAGCGATTCTTACTCCAGAGCCTTGTTTAGATAAAGATACATACAATGAAATTCTCAAGTTAATACATGATATGGGTAAGGAGTTTGAACGCTTGCCAAGTCTCTATGTTGGTAAAGAAGAGGAACACCTTAGGGATCATTTTTTAATGATGCTTGGACCTAATTTTCAAGGTTCAGCGACAGGAGAGACCTTTAATAGCACGGGGAAAACAGACATCTTACTGAGATATGAAAGCTCTAATGTTTTTATTGCAGAGTGTAAATTTTGGAGAGGTAAAAAAACATTTTTAGATACAATTTCACAACTCTTAAATTACCTAACATGGCGAGACTCTAAAGCCGCAGTAATTATGTTTGTGCCTAACCAAGATTTCACTTCTGTTTTAGAAACTGCTGATAGCGTGATTGCTGAGCATCCAAATTATATTCAATTTTTGAACACTCATGATGAAACTTGGCATAACTATACTTTTCATCTTAATGGTGATAGAAATCGGTTGGTTAGCTTGGCTGTGATGATGTACCACCTTCCAAAATAAAACATTTTTCTCAAAAAAAATAAAAAAATCTTAAAAAAGTGCTTGACGTTTTTTGATAAAACACATAGAAGCATTTCTCGCACTGACGAAGAACGAGTTCGGCGTTGGTGCGAATTTCAAAAATGTTCTTTGTTATCAAATTATTAGAGTATATTTTAAAGATTAGATTTTTTTAAGATGCAAATAGGT